>CALPIR020000164.1 GCA_943323675.2 Chitinophaga pinensis
CAGGTGCAAATAAATCAACAACACCTAAATCATCATTAATAGTTAATCGTGGTTCAATCATAAACCTAAATTGGTTGTTGGGATTAACCGCAAAATCATTCCAAGCTAGAGTGCTATACCCTGCGCCTTGGCGGAAGTAAAAAGTTTGGTTACGAATAGGGTTTTCGTTTTGAAATGCAAAACCGATGTTGTTAGCTGAAGTTTGGCGAACGCCTATATAAAAAGAACCGCTAACAGGCACAGAAGGAATAGATAAATTAAATATTCCATTCACTGTGTTTTGTGTTGAAGACACCCAAAATGGAACTCTTTTAGGGCCAAGAGTAGAACCCGAATCTTCGTATATTACAACTTGGAAAGGAAATGGTCCGTTAAAGAAATTGTTTGTAAAATTAACATTCACTTGATTCACAAAATTTGGAACAGGTGTATAGAATTTAGCAACCATTTCTCCTTCGGGGTTAGTACCTAGGTTACCTGTTTGTGCCACAAATGGGCGGCTATAACTTAAAGCATTTAGTGTGTTTTCTCTAACCCATAGCGAAGTATCGTTGCTTCGTTTTTGATCTGGGTTTGGATAGGCCCTTAAAGTATCATAACCTAGTATAAATGGGGTATAAGGCACCATGTTTATAATACTTTCTGCACCTGGAGTTAAACTGATGTTTACAGCACCCAAGTAACCATTTTTTGTACTAGATAAGTTTATTGGGTGATTTGTTACAGCGGTAGTTCCTAAGTTCCTAACCAATACCCTCACCGTATCGTCTGTTCCAATCGGTATCTTTCCGTAGGTATATAATATAACGGTTTGTATATCTAAAGTATCAATCGGGGTTGAAGATTCAAATGCACCTCTATATGGTGTAACCGTGCTTCTTGTAGTTCCATAATAATCGGTTGTAATTGCAGCAATTGGTGTTCCTGCTAATTTTCCTCCTGAAGTGTTTGGTCCATTCAGGTTAATACTTGGTTCGGTGGTGTTATTAAAATCTACAATACCAAATACCGCATTTTGCTCAAGCGGAAATGCAGCTGCTTTATAGGTGGCTATGGTACTATGGAATGTGCCAATCCATGCATTAACAAAAGCTCCTCCACCCGAGTAAGTATTAAAGTCGATAACATTAGTACCAGTTGCAGGCGTGCTGTAAAATGCTCCTACATGCTGGTTTGCAGATCCCGTGCGTGTATTTAAAACGATGTTGTTGCGGCAAGTGAAACTAGACGTAGCACCTGAGTTTGATTTCAATATGCCAATTGATGTTGGATTTCCATTTGCAGTAACATGTGTTCCACCAATGCGAAAAGTATTGTTTTCTACAATTACTGAAGCTTGTGCTGTACCTCCAAAAACCAAACAACGCACGATTTGACTTAGCGTATTTGGGAAAGTTGCAGAACCAAGAGAAAGACTATTGTTTCTGACAATTAATGAACCAGATGCAATTGCAGGAGAGAATATGATACCTTGAATAAAGTTGGCTGCTGCTGTATTTATATCGTATACCCTGTTTTTAGTAACTTGAACCGTAGCTGTAGGTTCTATAAGGGTGATATTTAAAAATTGGTATCCACCAGTTGTTGTAGCAATGCTGTGGGTACAATTGTTTGAATCAATAAGTATGTTACCTACACCACTAGCTAATCTTATAGCTGTTGCTTTTTGATTGATGAGTAGGTTATTAAATATATAGAAAAAATTGTTCGGAGCACCATTTGTTCCTGCAACTTCAATTCCTAAGTTGCCGCCATTAATGTTACAGAAACCAACTTGATTCTCACTGTTGCTTCCTGTTGATAGTCTGATTGCACTTGAGGCTGTTGTTCCTATTGCACCATTTTCGATGTTACAAAAAGCAAAGGTATTAAGAGATGCCCCATTGATAAGTGTTATCGTATGAGATGCAGCAACATTTGCACTTTGACTTATGGTAAGTAATTTAGCAGTTCCTGTTGAAAGTGGCCTGCCATCGAAAAAAATATTGTCGGCTCCAGTTAAGGTAATAAATGAAGTTCCTGAAATGCCAGAAGCATTTATGACTTTAGCCACAGTTGCAGTGTCTGCAGGCCTTATCATGATAAATGTATAGGCAGCTCCGGCCACATTTCCACTATCTAATATGTTGATTGCAGCAGTCTCGGTAGTATTGGCATGTACTTCTATCAAAATAACACCTCTGTGTGTTCCATTATTCACATTGTCGAATGCTGCCTTAAGCGTGCTGTAGCTGGCTGATGTGGATGTTCCGGAACTGGAGCTCAATACAATTTGAGCTTGTACTGGCAATAGCCAAGATAGCAAACTAAAAAGCAGAAGTAGCATACGCATACTGCCTTTAAAAATGGGTGTAGTGTAATTGTGTTTCATCTTATATACTTGTTTAAATTATAGTTCAATATATAAAATATCTAATTACCGAAATTATTTTTTTTTGATTTTTTTTTTTGATTGTCTAAAACAGCCTATGGCCCTTTGAGAATGGGGGATAATTGGTGAATCAATAATTGAGTAAGATATTTACATTTTTGCCCCTCTAAAAATGATAAGCCCCCTCTAGTTTTATTCATTATTTGGAAAATCCATGTTCTTTAATTAGCCGTATATCACATTATTTAAAGAGGCAGGTAGGAGGGATAGCTGTTTTTATTGGTCTTAATAAATACAAAAAAATACCTACACAACATGAAAAGTTGCATAGGTATTTAATATCATTTTACTGTATACGTTTAGCGTTGTTGTTGTGCGCCTTGAACTAACTGTTGCAGGTTTCTGCGGGCCATTACAAAATCAGGGAATATTTGAATGGCTTTTTGGTATGCCTCACCTGCTTGTTGGTATTTTTGTGTTTGAATGTATAAGTAACCCCTCATGTTCCAGCAGGCAGCAATAATTGGTACCCTTTGACTTTGTCCTTGGTCAATAAAAATATCTACACTATCTTTTGTGTTTTTGTATTTTTCCATCATGTTACTTATGGTTTTATTGGCAGCGTTAAACTCTCCGGTAACCAATTGCACCGATGCAATTTTGTATACATATTCAGCTTTGCCTGTTTTATCGTAAAGGCTATTGGCTAAAGCAAATAGCTCATCAGCTTTACCAACTTGTTCTAAACACAACATTTTATATTTGGCGTATTCTTCACTTTCTGGATAACGTTTTAATGCATCTTCAGTAGTGGTTAAACATGCATCAATATTTTGCACCGCCAAGTACATACTTGGTAACGAATCGCGCAATGTATTTGTACTATCGTTTAATAAAATTAACTGTACGGCTGTAATTGCAGTGGGTATATCTTTTAAATTGTAGCTGGTTTTGTACAATTTTTCTAGTTTTGTAATAGAAGCATTGCCTTCTGAAACATTGGCATTATTGCAAGCCGTTAGTGTTAAAGTTGCCGCAGCAACTGTGGTTAAAAATAATCTCATGATGTTTGTTTTTGTTGTAATAAATGATTGCAGGTTTGTGCAATAGTTTGCTTTATTGGTATGAACTCAAATCCTATTTTATCTTTAATTTTTTGGTTGCTATAATAATATTTTTTGAGCGATGCTCGCGAGGTTTCTTTGGTTAAGTTTGCTTTCTTGCCTGTAAATAGAGCTGCTAAAGTTGCACCCATCCATGCTACCTCTGCTAAAATTTTATTAACTTCAATACTGGGTTTCTTTTTGTTTAGTTGGGTTGATGTTTCATCTAAAAAGTATTTCATATTGGTATTTTCACTTACCAAAATAAAACGTTCTGCAAAAATATTATTATCCATTAATTGAATGGTTGCATCGGCCACATCCGATACATCTACGTATCCATTTACGCCATGAGTATAAAACGGCATTCCTTTGTATACCATATTAAAAAGCGCACACGATCCTTTATGCCAATCACCACTACCTAAAATAACCCCAGGATTTACAATCACTACATTTAAACCTTCCACAGATGCACGCCAAACTTCCATTTCTGCTTTGTATTTACTAACGGCATAGTTGCTGTTTAGTTTTGATTCAACCCACTTAGATTTTTCTGTAACTTGTACCCCGTTTTTTTCTCGACCAAGTGCAGCAATAGAACTAATGAAAGCAAATTTTTTGATGCCATGGATTAAACTTAGGTTTACCATATTAGCTGTGCCCTGAACGTTAGCTTGCATCATTTTGTCCTTGTCTTTTTGGTGAAAAGATACCATGGCCGCGCAATGGTATACCTCATCAATACCTTGAAGCGCATTATCAAGTGCGGGTATGTCTAACACATCAGCTTCAAACCAAGTTAGGTTTTTCTTGGCCTCATTATTTACAAATAGTAATGAGTATATGTATTCAAACTCGGCCATATTACTGTCCGAACGTTTTAACGCCCTTACCTGCAAACCCTTTTTCAAAAGCCTACATACTAGGTGTGCACCTAAAAATCCTGTTGCTCCGCTAACTGCTATCAAAGTGTGGAAATGTTTATTACCTGCGGACGAAAATAAGGTATTTTGCGACCATTAAATATACATCATGCAATTAAGCGACTTCCTTCGTCCGATTCCGCAATCGGTATTTACCAATATAACTGAAACTTCTCCTAAAAGTTTAGTTAATGTAATAGATATTTACACAAAAAAATTCCCTGATTTAGACGATGTACAAATTGCCATAATAGGTGTAAAGGAAGAACGATTAAAGACTTCTCACGCTGGCTTAAGCGCCACACCTGATGAGGTTAGGAAACAATTGTATAAGTTGGTTCAGCCTAAGTATGAAGTAAAAATTGCCGACTTGGGTAATATTGAACCAGGAAGTAGTGTAAGCGATACCATGTTTGCATTAAATGAATGTTTAAAAGAGCTGCATGAGCGTAAAATTGTAACCATTATTTTGGGCGGTCCAAGCGATTTGGCGTATGCTCAATTTACCTCATACCAAGGGCTTAATCCTAATTTAAATGTTCTAGTAGCTGATGCCACAATAGATTTGAAACAAAACGAATCTAATCCTGAGTATGCTAATTATTTGTATAAAACCATTACCCATCAACCTAACTTTTTGTTTAATATCGTTCATATAGGTAACCAAGCTTATTTTGTTGAGCAAGAAAGTTTGGATGCATTTGATAAAATGAATTTTGATGTGTTTAGGTTAGGCCAAGTGCGCGCCAAAATGCAAGAAACAGAACCTTTAGCGCGTAATGCCGATATGATGGTATTTAGCTTAAACAGCGTTAAGGCTGCTGATATTGCTTCAAGTATTGAAATGAATCCTAATGGGTTTTATGGCGAAGAGGCTTGCCAGATTGCACGTTATGCAGGTATGGGTAACGATTTAACCAGCATTGGTTTTTATGATTTAAATGCATTTCAAGATACCAATGGATGTGGTAGTAAATTGGTTTCGCAAATGCTATGGTA
>CALPIR020000165.1 GCA_943323675.2 Chitinophaga pinensis
CTTTAGTGGTTCTAATGCAGGTGGTAGTGTAGTAGGTGCTACTCAGATGTACTTTATGAATAACGTCATTAAAGCAGGTGCTTCTCCAGCAATAAGTATAATAAATGCGAGTGGATTGAATTCAATTCAACAGTTAGACCATAACGTATACAATACAACTGGTGCTACATTATTATACCTAAACGGAACATCCTACACTCCTGCTAACTTTACAAATGCAAGAGGTGCAATACTTGGTGCTAGCGATATGAATTCATACAATGCTGATCCTATTTTTACATCAGCATCTAATTTAGCACCAGTTACTTCAAATGCAAATAACTGGGTATTAAATGGACGTGGAATACAACTTTATGATATCAGTAAAGACCTTAATAATAACAATAGAAGTCTTGCTGTAGAAACTGGAGCACCAGATATTGGAGCCTACGAATTTACTCCTAGTGTGCTACCAACGGCAGCAACAACAACAGGAACAATTGGGTATGGTAATACTCAACATTTTGTTAGCTTCGGAGATACGCTTGGTTCTATTATTTGGGGCTATAGTGGCACACTACCTTCTAGCATCACTTTCAGATTTGCACCTGGCACTTTAATTAGCAACAGATCTACAAGTCCGAACAGTAACGCGATGATTGATACAGCAGCACATTTAATGGATGCATATTGGACATTAAATCAAACTGGAGGGGTAGGATTTATATATGACCTACGTTTGAAATACAAGCCATTTCAAATGGGGAAAGTGCCAACCGAAACAGATATCAAGTTTGCAAACAGAATGACATCAGGCCTTTATAGCTGGTGGTTTAATAATAGCACAATGAGTTTTATTGATACTGTTGCTAATGTATTTGGCATGAACAGTTTATTTGATGCAACATCATACACAGGAACCAGCGATATCGGTACACCACTTCCTGTGAAGTTAACCAACTTACGCGCAGTTAGAGAAAATACTCATGCACAATTAAATTGGATTACGGCAAGTGAACGCAATGCTTCTCAATTTGTGATAGAGCGTTCTATGGATCGCAATAGATTTGAAATTGCAGGTTCGGTTAGGGCTACAGGTAACTCATCTATAAGCAACAGCTACCAGTTTACAGATGTAAATATTAGCAGAGTTGCAATGGGTAAAACTGTTTATTACCGCTTACGCATTGTTGATGCTGACGGTAAATTTGAGTACTCTCCTATTGTGGCTGTATCTTTCGAAGACAGATCAAAACCAGCTTTAAATGTTTATCCTAATCCATTTAATACAAACGTAAGTATTAATGTAACTGCTGATATGGATGCTAAGGCGATTATCACTATTGTTGACCTTTACGGTAAAACAATTGCAGAGATGGCACGTGAAGTTGTAAAAGGTGATAACATGATTAGCTTAGATTCATTACAACACTTGACGCCTGGCGTTTACTTTGTTAAAGTAAATGCTGGCAGCAGTGAAATGGTAACTAAGTTGATTAAAGAATAATCTAAAATAATAATAAAACATAAATAGGCTGCTCAAATTGGGCAGCCTATTTTTTTTGAATTTGAATTTCCCTTAAAAATGTGTCAAACGAACATAAGGGGCAATAGATTTTTTAACTTATTTAATGTGAATATAAAAACCGGCAATGAAAAAGTCAATCCAATATGGAGTGCCTTTTCTGCTTCCTTATCGATTTTAAATTACCAGAAAACGTTTCATAAATATTCCATCGGTACTTATTAAAGCAACACCTAAATTCTGCGCCCCATCTTTCTTTTGTTAAACAACTACAAGGCCCACTCATTTATTATATTATTGCCATTGCTGATAAAATCAACATCATAAAGTTCTTGTTTTGGATGATAATATACAAGTTAATTAAACCCACTATCCATCAAAAAAAACCCCAATTACATTAAATGCAATTGGGATTCGGATAATATCTAAAAGTACAATTTTATTTTACCATATGACTATTTTCGTCCAACCTATTCATGGCCATCATTTGTTTCATTGTTCTGTCCATACCTTCAGTACTTCCATCTAAAAAGATAACATTTCCTTTTCCGTTTTCAGCAAAGTTTTTAATCGATTCAGTCCACATACTAAACAATAAAAATGAAGCGTCTAAATCGGCAACCTTCATTTCTTTTGCAGCATCACTCATACCCTTTGCTACTTCCTTGCGGAACAATGCCACACCCTGGCCGCGTAATTGAGCTGCAATACGCTCTGCCTCTGCTGCAATTTTTATGGCATTACCCTCTGCTTCGGCTGCTTTGGTTTTAGTAATTAATAATGCTTGTCCTTCATTTTCGGCAGCAGCTTTTAAATTACTTGATGCCACAACTTGCGCCATACTTTTGGTAATGGCTTCATCAAACGTAATGTCGTTTAACTGTAAGTCTAATAAATGAAAACCCCATGTTTCAACCACCGTATCAATTCCCTCTTTTACGTACTCTACAATTTCTTTACGTAGCGAAAGAATTTCTGCTTGCTTTTTAGTTGCAACAAATCCGCGAATCCCCCCCTCAATGGTACGTATCAATGCCGTCATGAAATCACGCTCATTCACAAATTTAAACGCCACATTTTTTAGTGTTTCTTCTTTGTTATCAACCACACTATAAAGCAACATGGCTTTAAAGTATACGTTAGCTTGATCTTGGGTGATGGCTTGGAAATCTAATTCGATGGAACGATTTTGAACAGAAATTTTCTTGAAAATAACTTCTAGAAAAGGAATTCTGAAATTTAAACCAGGATATAAAATCCTGCGGTACTTACCGAACATGGTTAATACAGATACCGTACCTTGTTGAACAGTTACTATGCTTAAAAATAAAATTAAAGCAACGATTAAAATAATAATTAAATTAGTCATGGTTTAAACGTTTTGATTTGATTGCACAAGATATACATTGTAAACCTAACTACCTGCCACTTTTACGTGTGTGGTTTGATTTAGGTTTAAAACCTCCTTTTTGGGGCGAATTACTTTTACCGCCTTTGTTTTTACGCATGTCTTGGTTGTGTCCAGCTTTTGGTCTTTCAGAAGATTTACCTTGTGGCGAATGAGGTTTACCAGATGGCTTTGGTTTGGACGACTTTGGTTTAGGTTTTCTTTCATCCACATCACTCGAATCTTCAATCATACCATAAATGGTATCTAATTCATTTGTAGATAAATCTCGCCAATCGCCAACAGGTAATTTATTTAAGCCAATGCTCATGATGCGAACCCGCTCTAATTTTTTTACATCGTAACCAAAGTGCTCACACATCCTTCTTATTTGGCGATTTAATCCTTGAATAAGTGTTACCCTAAAAACAGTTGGACCTTCTTGTACAATCTTACATTTTTTAGTAACAACACCCAACATTGGAACTCCGCTAGCCATACCTTTAATTACCTCATCAGTTAATGGTTTATTAACGGTTACTAAATATTCTTTCTCATGTTTATTTCCGGCACGTAATATTTTATTTACCACATCACCATCATTGGTTAAAAATATCAATCCTTGAGAGTCTTTATCTAATCTACCAATGGGGAATATGCGCTCGGGGTGGTTAACAAACCTTACAATATTATCCAGCACCCCTACCTCGGTAGTGCTTGTTACACCAACAGGCTTATTTAGCGCAATAAATATCAGCTTGTCGTCTTTTTTAGGTTCCAATTTATTGCCATTAACGGTAACCCTATCACCGGCATATACTTGGTCTCCTATTTGCGCCTTACGGCCATTAATGGTTACGTTTCCATTCTCCACAAGCCGATCAGCTTCACGCCTGCTGCACAAGCCGCTTTCACTTATAAATTTATTTAACCGAGTTCCGCCTTGTTTTTGCATGGTTTTATTGATGTTGGGCCATTTTACCTGAAACTAATTTTGCTTTTGTTTCACCATCGTATTGTAGGATGGCCATATGGTTTTGGTTAATGATTTCACCTTCGTTTACCCAAGCATCCACATCAAACGTAAACGGAAAAATCATAAAGCGGTACTTGTGGTGGTTTAATGTTAAATCATTAATTATACTTGTTTTTTCTTCACGACTCACTTCATCCAAATACATGGTTTTAGGTTTAAGTTTATGGTGCAAGTAGTAATCTAAGGCCACCAATTGCAACATTACTTCATCTGCTTGGTAATGCAGTTTTACCACGGCTTGTAGGGCGTCATAGGCATCATACAAAGCATGTTTATGGAAATCATAATGCGCATCAAAGTAAGTTCCCACATTTAATAAAAACTCAAAAATACCATACTTTTTAGCAGCATATTGTAGTGTATTTGTTGCTCTTTTTTTATTCCAATACACCTCCAAGGCTTCTTCCAATAAAGTTATTTTGTGTAACTCCTCTTTACTTAAATAGTTGCTTTCTATTATTTGGTAAGGTGGCATGGGGTCAAAAATATATCCATGTTGTTCATGCTTTAAACGCATGGGAGTGCCTTTTAAAAACTTCAAAAATCCAAGTTGTAATTCGGGTGGGTTAAGTTTAAATACTTCTTCAATACTGTATTTAATATCGGCCCACTCGTCCAATGGTAAGCCTACAATTAAATCCAAGTGCATTTCAATTTTGTTATCCAACTGCTTAATTACCGCACTGGTTTTATCAAAATTTTGCTTCCGACTTACTTGCAAGTTAGCCTTTTGGTTTACAGTTTGAATACCAATTTCAAACCTAAATAACCCTTCAGGTACATGTTCCTGTATGTGGGTTACAATATCCGGATGAACTATATCAGCTGTGATTTCAAACTGGAAAACTTGGCCTTGTTTATATCGTTCTAAAATAAAATTGAAGATGTCAATCGTGAAATCCTTTTTTACATTAAAAGTTCTATCTAAAAATTTAATGGTGCGTCCATGTTCCATTAAATAAGCCAAGTTTCGTTTAATATCATCAATAGGTAAGTACCTCACTTTATTATCTAAACTAGCCAAACAAAACTCGCATTTATAAGGACAACCACGAGAGGTTTCTATGTAACAAACCTTATTGTATAAATCTTCGGGAGGGTCGTTTTTATATGGATTTACTCCGGCATAGTTGAGCAAATCAAACGTAACTTGTTGCGGAAAAAACTCCACTTTACCTGCTACCTTATGCACCAAATTTGGCACACCTTGCACGTTAGGGAAATTATTTAGGAGCTCGGCAAATGGTATTTCGCCTTCACCCACAATAATGTAATCAACCTCATCTAATTTAATTAAATCGGAGTATTCATAGCTCACTTCTGGGCCGCCCAAAAGAATTTTTATATTTGGGTTGATACTTTTTAAAACCCGAGCAACAGCTAATGTTTGGGTGATGTTCCAGATGTAACAACTAAA
>CALPIR020000166.1 GCA_943323675.2 Chitinophaga pinensis
AGGATACAAACCAATACTTGCCGAGTTTTTAAATATGTGTTTAATTCCTGTATTTAGTGGTGTTGAGGCCAATTGAACCTCATCAATAGTGAATTTACTTCCCGCTACGGCAATTGGTCCGCTCTCTGTTGAAGACGACAAGAAGGTAACTCTTAATGTATCGGGTTGATTAAATGCAAATAGCGGAATAGAAGCTTTGGTGTAACTTGATTTTGCACCAATTTTCAAAAAACCACCACCAACAGATGTTCCATTTCCTCTTAATTCCACATACACAGCAGCCGAGTCGTCTGCAGAAGCTGCGTTGTATTTGTACCAGAATACTAGTGTATCGTTAAGGCGAGTATAAGGTAATCCGCCAAATGGATCTCCGTTATTGTTGTAAATAAAGTTAAGTAACATGGCTTGTCCAATATATCCATCTTGATATTGAATGGTTTCTAACTCTACACCATACGAACCTTTGTATCCTGTACTTCTTGATATGCCTTCGCCAGCAGTCCACCAATCGTTTAGGGCGTTTAAAGACGTGGTAGTCCAACTATCAAAATTACCATTGGTAATGGTTTGTGTGATGTTAGAACCTGTTAAAGCCAAATCATCAAACATGATCCAGCTGCCTGGCGTTACGCCCACTTCTGCAAGAACATTACTTGATGCAGCAGCTATAATAACGCTATCAGGTGTAACTGTTAAGTTTTGAATAGGGAATGAAAATGCGGTGTAAGTATTACTAATGCCTGTAAACTTATATTCTGTTTGCGAAATAATCACTCCATTTTTCTTGAAGAAAACCAACATAACAGCCGAATCGCCAACGGCAATGTTGGATTTGAAATAGCCTGTCATATTTTGAGGTAATTGGTTAAAAGCTTGCCCACCCTCTCCTGCCGTTGGATCCCCATCAGTATTTGCAAAATAAGCAAAGGCGGTATCGCCACTTTGCGAAACCAAAGTTTCTAATTTAATGGCAAATCCAGAGCGGCTATCGCTTGATTTTGTTGCAGTAAATTTCCCATTAACCAGCCTCCACTCTTTATTTGATGTGCTCCAATTGTTGGGTTCCTCAATGTTTATTGTTTCCCAATTTTCCATTGCGCCATTAGGAAATACTTGTGCATTTGCTGCTGCAGCTATACCCATAACTGCAAAAGCTGTTAGTAAATGTTTATTCATGATTTATTAGTTATTGTACATACGAATTAATATAACTTTATATTAATTAAGTATGACTTTTATTTTATAAATGATAAATAATTACATTTATTTGATGGATTAGTAGAAAAAAAGACACTTCCTGAATTAATACTTGGGCCACTTTATGGATTTAATTGGATAATATTTGACACCATCCTCAAAAAGGCATTATTACCACTTACGCGGTTTATGTATTATGAATTGTAAGTAACCTAACCTTGCCTGGTTTAAACCGAAAAATAGGATAATTATTGTGCAGCTAAATTGTTGGGGGCATTGCCACCCGGCTTAAAGTTACGGTTAAAGGGTTTCTTTTAAAACGGTTTTTTAAACCCTGTATTGTTGCTTTTTATTTTCGCATCAGGATTATAGGTAGGTTGTTCTCCTAACTCTGTAGGTAAAGCCAGCTTGATTACTTCATACCCTATTAAACCTTCAATGCCCGAGAATTTACGTTGATCTTTTGGAGTAATAAAAGTAATGGCTGTACCAGTGGTTTCGGCACGTGCAGTACGTCCAATGCGGTGCACATAATCTTCTGGATCTGGCGGAACATCATAATTAATAACCAAACTTACTCCATCTACATCAATACCCCTTGATAAAATATCGGTGCCAATTAATACCTGTAAATCGCGGTTACGGAAAGCGCGCATAATTTCTTCACGCTCTGCTTGCTCTAAATCGCTATGAAAGGCTTTAATAGTAAGTTTGTTGCGCTTTAATTCACGCTCTAAATCTTTCACTTTATCTTTTGTACTGCAAAAAACAATTACACTTCCGTGCTCTTTGTCTTGCAACAAGTGTTTAACCAACGGTGTTTTTTGAGTATCGTAAACCATATAGGCTTGTTGCAAAATACCTGCAGCTGGCTTACTAATGGCTATGCTTATTTCTTCTGGTTGGTTTAGTATTTTATTGGCTAATGCCCTTATTTTGGGTGGCATAGTAGCAGAAAACAGTAAAGTTTGACGTTCCTTGGGCAAGTAATTAATGATACGAACAATATCGTCATAAAAGCCCATGTCTAACATTCTATCTGCCTCATCTAAAATAAGGTACTTAATGCTGCTCATATCAACCGAACCGCTTGAAGTTAACATGGCAATTAACCTACCAGGTGTTGCAATTACAATATCTGCTCCTTCGCGCATGGCTTTTTGTTGTTGCGAAAAGGTTTGTCCATCGCCACCGCCATATACTGCTGCAGAGCTAATTCCTGTAAAATATGCTAATCCTTCTACTTGTTGGTCTATTTGTTGAGCTAACTCACGGGTTGGGGCAATAATTAAAGTACTTAATTTGCCCACGCCATCATTAACAATATTGCTCATTACTGGCAATAGGTATGCAGCCGTTTTACCGGTGCCAGTTTGTGCACATGCAATAAGGTCTTTATTATCTAGCACCACAGGGATAGCCTGTTCTTGTATAGGGGTTGGTGTATCAAAACCCATGGCATCAAGGCCATCTAATAAGGTTTGATTAAATTTAAAGTCGTGAAATGTCAAAAGTTGTAAACTATATTATGCTTGCAATATAACATAATATCTGCAATTGATGGTAGATCTTTACTAGTTATGAATACGTTTGATAAGATTACCATTTGAAGACAACTTAATTTAATTTTTTAATAATTTAATTTTAAGTTTGTTGCTTCATTTTTAAATTTGTGCATTAATTTTATAATTTGTCTATTCATTTTGTAATTTCTTATAATTATTTAAATTTGAAAGTTAATTTTAATATTTGAGTTGAATTTTGAGTTTATGTACTTCAATTAAAATTCACATATTGAATTTTAGTGTTTACACTAATAATAATCAGGTATTTAATGTCTATTCAAGATAACCAAACATCAATACTTACCAAACTAACGGCACTTTGGGCTCTAAGTGAGAGTGGCCTTGGCGGATTTATGCACGCCTTAAAAATACCCTTTACAGGATTTTTTCTAGGTGGCTTTGCCATCGTTATCATATCACTTATTGCGCACCATACACAGCATAAAAGTAAATCTATTTTAAAAGCTACCCTGCTGGTTATATTGGTTAAAGCATTGGTTAGTCCGCACTCACCACCTATGGCATATATTGCTGTTGCATTTCAGGGTTTATCGGGTATGGCTATGTTTAAATTAATACCAAATACGCGTTTGGCTGCGGCATTATTTGGGTTGATTGCTTTAATGGAAAGTGCCATCCAAAAGTTTTTGGTCATGACTTTAATCTTTGGTCAATCGCTTTGGGAAGCATTGGATTTATTTGTAAAAGCCATCTTAAAAGACTTTTCTTTTATTGCCAATTTTTCTTTTAGCTTTTGGCTAATTGCTTTGTATACTGGTGTGTATAGCATTTGGGGATTGATAGTAGGCATATGGGCAGGCGGACTGCCTAAGCAACTCTATAATAAATCGGATGAGGTATTGTTTCAATTGCAAAATCTTAACTACACCCAACACGATATAATGGCATACCAAAAAAGCAAGCGTAAAGGGAAATTAATTGGCGCATTTTTTCTGCTGCTCTTTATTGTATCTGTTTTTGCCATGCAAGGATTTGGCGGCAAAGCCTTTTATGCCATTATACGCTCTTTGGCTGCTTTACTGCTAATGTTTTATGTATTAAACCCAGCCATAAAATGGGCCATACAAAAGTGGGCCAATAAACAACAACACCAACACAAACAAACCCTTGCACAGTTGGTAGATTTAATGCCAAATTTTAAAAATAACCTTGCCCCAGCTTTAAAAATTGCACAACTTCAATGCAAAGGGCTAAAAGTATATCCAGCATTTGTAGTTAATTTAATTGTGTTGAGCTTATACCGTAACAACTAAAATGGACAACCAAATTTTTATTTTAAGTCAGCCTGTTAAATCTGGTAAAACTACTTTGCTAAAAAGTTGGGTTGATGCACAAGATAACGTTGGCGGAATACTTACACCTGACGTAAATGACACGCGCATGTTGTATGATATTGCAGAAAAAACATACTACAAATTTCAAACCCATAATACCGAAAATAGCATTGGCATTGGTAAGTTTTTATTTGATAACAGTGCTTTTAATACCGCTCAAGACATTTTGTTGCAGGGTTTAAAAAAACAACACAGTTGGATGATTGTAGATGAAGTGGGCCGTTTGGAGATAGAAGGGAAATTGGGTTTAGAGCCTCGGCTAACGCAACTAATACATGCCTACAAAAACCACCAAGTAAAAGGTAATTTGTTATTGGTTATAAGGGATTATTTATTGCAAGATGCTATTGATTACTACCAAATACCCCGAGCAGAAGTATTGGACGAAAGCTTCTTTAAAACCGATAAAATTAAGCATACTACACCACAACAAAACTTAATTGGATTGGTATTGTGTGGTGGCAAAAGCGAAAGAATGGGGCGCGATAAAGCCTTTATTACTTATCAAAACAGCCCACAATACGCCCATGTTGCTGATATGTTACAACCATTTTGCGATGAAGTTTATATATCATGTAATGCGCAACAAAAAGTGGAGATATCTCAACATTATAAGTGCATTGAAGACAATGCGACTTTTAAAAATGCGGGTCCTTTAACGGGTGTGTTAAGTGCATTTAAACTAATGCCCCAACAAAGTTTAATGGTAATTGGTTGCGATTATCCCAACCTAAGCTATGCCGAAATAAGGGCTTTGCTTGACGCACGAGAGCCTAATATAGATGTGGTATGTTTTAAAAATACAGATACCAATTTTGAAGAACCCTTGTTGGCCATTTACGAAAAACAATGCGCCCCGCTCCTATTAAAATTTTACCAAAACGGAGAACAATCACTAAGGCAATTTTTAAAAACCGTACGTTGCAAAACCATTACAGTTAATGATAACGAACACTTAAAAAGTGTAGATTGTTAAAGTAGAATTTAGTTTTAAAAGGTTGGTTATAATTACTATGTTATTTCGCCAATTCCTTATTTATTAAACTCTTTGTTCATATAAAGTAGTCCCCTCTTAATTGGGTAGACTGAGTGATTTTTTCCACCTTTCCAATTTGGGAATAGACCTAGTTGCCAACCATGCAAAAAGCCAATTTATACCATCTTTTTTCATTTCACCTATACAGTATTTTTGCATTTTTTTAGCCGTA
>CALPIR020000167.1 GCA_943323675.2 Chitinophaga pinensis
GGGTTGCTTGTTGCTTGTGTAATGCAAGAAATGGCCATATTATCAAAAAAGTCGTTTTGATTTGCCCAAACAGGATTAGTTTGCGTAATGTCTGTGGTTTTCCATAATCCACCTGCAACACTTCCCGCCCAAACAGTTTTGCGAGTGGCGTCATTCAAATCAACTAAAATGGCACGTGTTCGACCACCACAATTACTAGGTCCGCGTTCAATCCAATTTACCCCTGGTATTGCTGCTTTTCCTCTAATTTTACTGAGCAATTGTTCTTTGTATTCAAATGCTTTAAGCAATCGCTCGCGCGGAACATATCCCAATGCAGGATCCATCGTCATCTCGTGTTCTTGTTCCCATGCCAGGTCCATACGGTCTTTTTTAGGGACCTTATTTTGTGGTTTATGAGCTGATTTAAAAGTGTAAGTTGGTATAGATAGAAATCCAACTAAACAAATCGTTAGAAAGACGGTGAGTACAGTAAAATTTTTTGCCATTTATAGGTTCTTAAAATAAGTGTTACACAATAATAAGGTTAATATGCAGATTTTAAAAACTTAATATGTGGATAATCAATACCTCTAATACATAATATACGTTATAATATGGTTATCAATGCAAGTAATAAGTGCACTTTTTTGTAACTTAAATCGATAAGGCATAAATTGCCGCTTATGTTAAAACAACTTACCTTAATAACAGGCGCTTTTTTAATCAGTTTTGTTTCTGTAGCTCAGTTGGGCGAATACCGCAGCGCTTCAAATCCTTATTATTGGAAAAACCGCAAACCTTTTGAGGGTTATTGGCAACAAGATGTGCATTACAGTATTAAGGTAACTTTGTATGACTCCCTTGAAATTGTTGGCGGAAAAGAGGAATTAGTTTATTACAACAATTCTCCCGACACGTTGAAAGAAGTATTTTTTCATTTGTATCAAAATGCATTTTTAAAGGGTGGTTATTTGGAACAGTTGAATTTGGCAAACAATTTTCATCAAAAATTTGGTAAGTACGAATCTTCTGGCAAGGGAACAGAGATTGAAAGTGTAATTGTAAAACGCATTATTATGGGTGGCCATTCTGCAGATGAACAAGGCCAGCAAACTGCTGTTGATCCATTGATTGAAAAAATCGAGATTAAACCGCAATTAGATTTTAGCATCATGAAGGTGGTATTGGATGAACCCATTGCCCCTAATACCTCCATTTCTTTTGAGATAAAATTTAAAACTTATTTTGATGCGGGAGGAGATCAGCGCAGGCGCATGAAGACTTTTGATGCTTATGGCAACAAGCATTTTGATGGGGTACATTGGTATCCACGTATTTGCGTATATGACAGGAAGTTTGGTTGGGAAACTGATCAGCACTTGGGCAAAGAGTTTTATGGCGATTTTGGAACATTTGATGTTCAACTTACCATGCCAAGCCATTATGTAATGGATGCTACTGGATTGCTAACAAATAGGGAGGAGGTTTTACCCGCTGATTTACGTGCCAAACTTGACATCAAAAATTTTAAAGATAAACCACTTTTCGAAAAACCATCTGTTATTACACCTAATAACGGAACATATAAAACTTGGCGTTTTAGGGCCATTAATGTTCACGATTTTGCTTGGACGGCAGATCCAACTTATCGCATAGGTGAGGTAAATTTAAAATTACCTGATGGTGGTATTGTTCAATGTGTTTCTTTGGCACAAGAACCGCACGCTGCGCGTTGGCAAGATGCAGCATTATTTGCAGCAAAGGTTATTGATGTTTATTCTCGAGATTTTGGTTTGTATGCTTATCCTAAAATGATTGTTGCTGATGCACGCGATGGTATGGAATATCCGATGTTAACATTGGATGGCGGTTTGTCTCCGGGCTATTACGGATTATTTGCGCATGAAATTGGCCATAATTGGTTTTTTGGTATGGTGGGTAACAATGAAACCTATCGAGCAAGCTTAGATGAAGGTTTTACGCAGTTTCTTACACATTGGTCTATGACTCGCCTCACGCGTGAACAACCAACTACTTCCAATAAAGGTTATGTAGCCAAAAATTACAAACCGCTACCACTCATGGATCAAAACGTATATAATGGATATTTTCGTGATGCCATTAATAAAAGTGACATGCCATTGAATACCCATAGTGACGATTTTAATGGTTCCTTGCATCATGGAGGTGGATACAGCAACGTGTATTATAAAACTGCCACCATGCTTTATAACATGCAATATGTATTGGGTGATAGTTTATTTATGAGCGCTATGCAACATTACTTTAATCAATGGAAAATGGCACATCCGTATTTCGAAGATTTTAGAAACAGCATAATAAATTACACACATGTAGATTTAAATTGGTTTTTTGACCAATGGATGGAAACCACCAAAACGATAGATTATGCGATTAAGGGTAAAGCCAAACAATTAATTAATAGCGATGGATCACCGAGTGACTATTATGAAGTAAAATTAAAACGAATTGGCCAAATGCAAATGCCAATTGATTTAATGGCATACAGTAATGATGGAAAAATTTATACCAGTTATGTAAGCAATAGATACTACTTCAAAAAACCATTAACCAAACAAAATGTAACACCGCAAAACACATGGTTAGGTTGGGGTACATTAAACCCCACATACAAAGCTAAAGTTTATTGTCCCGGAGGTTTAGCAAAGGTAAGCATCGACACCACATACCGATTAGCGGATGTAAACCAACTAAATAATAGTACCAAGTTGCCTGTTAAATTTACAATCGATCACCACATCAAAAATCCATTAACACGTAGGCATTATGTTTTAAAATGGAGACCTGATATTTGGTATAACAGTATAGATGGTATTAAAGCTGGATTGCACTTGAATGGGAACTATTATAATTACAAGCATATTTTTCGTGCAACTGCATGGTATAACACGCAAGTATTAAAGGACGATAAGTACACTACACATCAACCCATCAATTATTTATTTAGCTATCAAAACAACATAGCGCGTGATTTTAACTACAACATACAATCACGTTTGTTAGATGGACTTTGGATGCACCAAGCTGGTGTTCAGAAAAAGTATGGCAAAAATACTTTTGTAGCTTACTTTAAAAGTATGTACCGCAACGATGTTAATGATTTAGCTTATTTGTTATATCCAAATTCATGGAATGCAGGTAAGTTTAATAACACACTCAATTTAGAAGTTACTCGTGCTTATTCATACAAACGTGGTGTTGGACAAATAGCACTGGGTATACGCAATACTGCTTTAGGTAGTCATTACAATTATGCAAGTATTCATTTAACAGTAATTAACGATAATAAATTAGGCAAGATTGATTTTCGTACACGTGTGTTTGGACAATACATGACAGGTAACGATGTAGCGCCTGAAAGTAGATTAAACGCTGCCGGAGCGAATAGCGAGCAATTTATGGATAATAAATTTTTACGCTCTTTGGCTTTTGTACCAACAGGTTGGTTAGGTTATGGCGCCAATGTAAATCATTTACAATATGGTGGCGGATTAAACGTGCGTGGTTATGCCGGTTATGCATTGCCTAATAATGTGCAAGGTACACAAGTACAAATGTACACAGGCATGAGTGGGTTTAGTATAAGTGGCGAGTTGGAATTAGATCGTTTGGTTAAATTTACACCTAAATATTTAAGCGATTACCTGCATATGGATTTTTATTTATTTGGTGACGCGGGTGTTTTACAAAACAAATTTAAAGCGGGCGAGTATGGTTTATCAACAAATAAAAAGGTAACTGGAAATGTATTAATAAGCGCAGGGGCAGGTACTGTTTTAACCATTAAAAAGTGGGGTAAATTAGATGAGGCTAAACCAATATCTATTCGTTTTGATGCGCCATTGTTTTTAAATAATGCGCCATTTATAGATGGTGATTTTGTGAAATTTAGATGGGTATTGGGAGTAAGTAGGGCATTCTAAAAAATATACAAATATGAAAAATATAGCAAGACCAAATGTGGGTGAATACCCGGATTATTTTGAGAAATATTACAGTAAATTACCTGCTGAGGGTAATTTGGTTGATTTGATGACCAAAAGTAATATGGATACGATTGACGTAATAACTTCTGTTGATGGTGAAACACTCGAGTTTCGATATGCTGAAGGCAAATGGAGTATTCGTGAAATTATTCAACACCTTATGGATAGCGAAAGGGTGTTTGCCTATCGAGCGATGCGCATAGCGCGTGGCGATAAAAGTGAAAATCCTGGTTATGATGAAAATGTTTATGCTGCAAACAGTGATGCTGATAGCCGCAACATCATGGATATGGTGCGCGAGTTTAGTTTGCTACGTGCAAGTACTATTGAGTTATTTAAAAGTTTAAGCGAGGAAGGCTTAAAGCATGTTGGTTTTGCCAATGGATATAAAGTAACTCCCGCAGCACTTGGTTATGCTATTGTTGCGCATGAAATGCATCATTTAAAAGTAATTGAAGATAAGTATCTCCCACACTAATTAGCAATAAAAAAGCCGTTATAAAACGGCTTTTTTTGTGCTCTCCAAAATCAATTTATTTTTTGTTGTAGTAGTAAACTTTGCCATTTAGTGATTCGCACAACATTTCTAAATCTTCCCATGCTTTTTGAGCTAGCGAACCCTTTGGCCCTGCATTATTAACCTCTAGTGGGCCATTGGCAATTTCCGACTTTGTTTTTATTTCTCCTTTCGGGGTAAACACCACAAAGTAACCACTATCTGTTTTTGTTCCTATTACATTGAGTGTAATTTTTGTAATGGTTAGTGTTTTTGGTACACTGGTTATATTAAATCCAGTTAAATCGTTTTTCGCTATAATATATCCATTCATGGTCATATTCACTACCACTTTAGATCGACAAGTGTTTAACGATGTATCCTTTAGTAACACACCAATTTTATTCGATTTTTTAGGTTTTGCAACCAAGCCCCAAGTGCCATTTTGTGCAGATGCTACATTAGTTAGTAGCAACAAAATTATAAGTGTTTTCATAGATGTTAATTAAATAGTTCTATATAGCAATCATTAAATCGAATCAATCGGGTAGACAATAATTTTAAAAAACACTTACGTTTTTGATTATGTAAGCGCAATATAATTTTTTAATTCAAAGTTCGTTTAAAATTATAACCGAACAAAGAGCTTTTATCAATGCTTTTAGTAAAGCTTTTTTTAAGAACAATTTGAAACAAGATAAAATAAAAAAAGCCACCCAAAGGTGGCTTTTCGTGGGAGCAACAGGGTTCGAACCTGTGACCCCCTGCTTGTAAGGCAGGTGCTCTGAACCAGCTGAGCTATGCTCCCTATTAAAC
>CALPIR020000168.1 GCA_943323675.2 Chitinophaga pinensis
GCTGACCTTGCATGATTTATTATACTTACTCGTTTATGTGGTGGGTCAATTGTTGTTTTATGAGTAACTTGTTGTAATGTCTATTTCTACGCTCCTTCTTGGCATCAGCGCGTTTTGTATTTCTTTTGTCTTTTACTATCAGGCTTAAATCGTTAAGTTGTTCAAGTTCCTTTACATCACTTATGGAAGTTCTTTTTGACATACAGGTATGTTTTCTAAAATGATTTATGGTTGCCAATAATCGAATTATAATTTTAAAAATACTTACAAAGTGGCATTCACTTTAATGCCTGTAGCCTTTCCAAGTGCCCCCATAGCGGTAGTTTGGCTTACTTTTAATTTCATTGCAACATATGGTGCAAACAAAAATCCAAATTTTGTTGGTTGCTATTTGCACCCTGTAGAGTGTAGTTTCCTCTTTTTTACATAATGCGCAATTTTTAGATTTCATTAAGATTACTAACCTTCAAATTTTAAACGTTTTTTGAGGGACATAGTTTTATACGTTATCTAGATTTTGCAGCTAGATAACTTTCGAATGGATTAGTTTAAAAGATCTTCTTTATTGATGTACCCAACGGTTTGACGAGGGATGCGTGCTGACCTGAGGTTGAATGGTTGACTTTAAATTACTTGATGGATACCCAAAAAATATAGAAATTTAAGAGCATGTAGAAACCTGCTGGCAATGAAATAAGTAAACTGTCTTTTAATTTTATTCTTACCGCAAGACCAAAAAACATCAATAGCCCAATGCCTAATGAAGATATTATTAAAATAGGATTGAATTTTAAACCTACTAGTAAACCCGTAGCGCCTAAAAATTCTAAAACGATGGTTAACAAACCTAATTTTTCTAGATTAAATCGTTTGAATTCATTTTTCATATGTGGTGATATGAAATAGGATGCTACATAAACATAAAACGACAAACTTGATACAAGAATGCAAACGGTAATTAGGGTCATGGCTAAATGATTAATTTAACCTAACGCTATAAATACACACAAAAGCAAAAGTACAAGTGATGGTAAGTGTTTGTTAATTGGATTTTTTATCTTGAAATGGAAGTATTGCGCTGCAACCATAAACATACCCATAATTAACGCAGGAATTTGCACCAATGAGGGAAACCAAATACCAGCAATGATTAAAGTTGCCATGGCAATTTTAGCGGCTCCTACAAAATTGCGTGTTAAATCACTTAATCCAAACTGCTTAAATTCTTTAACCACGTTATCATATCTAAAAATCCAGACAAAAGCTACAGATAGCCCCAATACCAGTTGTGATAAAATTAATAATTTTTCCATTTTTGTTTCTTTAAAATATGCCTAATGGTATGGATTTTAGGCTTGTCCCCTCGAGAGTCCTTTCGAGGTAGGCCGTTTTTAAGGTGGTTGCTGGACTCCACTTTAACCTGTTAAATAATTAAACTCGTGCAGGTTTTGTATGTTGGTTTAAAATTTATTGCAAGCAATATGAATGGTTGCGTAATTTAAAAACACCTACAAACAGGTATAACTATTACACATTTAAATATCGGTTAAATGAGTACTTTAATTAACCAACTATTTTTAGGTAAAAAAAAAGGAGGCTTAGCCTCCTAATGATGTTTTAAGTTCGTGAACTTGACTATCCCAAAGTTGGGTAGCGTTTGATTCGTCCGACTCATCAACAAAATCTGTTACTACTAAAGCTACATCATCTGTTAACTCATCTTGTATAATTTCAAATTCAAAATATTCGTCTGCTTTGGCTGTTTTCCACCTAAACTTCATTCCTTTAGTGGCAGTCTTTTTAAGTAACTCAGCTATTTGCTCATCACCGTCCCATTTAAATTTGTAGTTATTGTTGTAAATATCTACATCATCGGCAAACCAAGTTGATAAGCCAGATGGAGTACTGATGCTATTGTATAAAATAGCAGGTGAAGATTTGATTGGGTACTCTAAGCGAATTTTTTTTCTTTTAGACATTACGCTAATATTTTAGGTTTAGGATTTAACGATTATTCATCCGTCTCGTATGGCAAATATATGTTTTTAATCCACTTTACAAATTTCTTACCCATATTTTTGGCTAATCAAACACACCACGCTAAAAACCAAATGATTAGCACCATTAACAAGTATGTATTGTATGTACAACAATTCATTACTCATGAATGGATTAATATTAACGTTCCATTTTTTCGCCAAAACTTAAATCGCCTGCATCACCCAAACCAGGTAAAATATAACCATGGTCGTTCAATGCATCATCAATAGCAGCTACCCATAGTTTATGCCCATGTAAGTGGTTCATTAAATATTCAATACCAGGTTTAGAGGCAATTAAGCTTACCACATGTAATTGCTTAGGCTTACCATAACGCAGCAGGGCTTTATAAGTTAATTCTATACTTTGCCCTGTGGCCAACATGGGATCAATGAGTAATACCACTTTATCATCAATGTCTGGGCTAGCTAAATATTCAACTACAATATCAAAATCGGTATCATTGGTATGCTTGCGGTAAGCAGATATAAAAGCACAATCAGCCTGATCAAAAAAGTTTAACATGCCATGATGCATGCTTAACCCTGCCCTTAAAATAGTGGCTAAAACAGGCTGCTCAGCCAACCTGGTTGATTGATGTAAACCCAAAGGTGTGGTTACTTCAACCGTTTTCCAACTCAAGGTTTTGCTAATTTCGTAGGCCATTATTTGACCAATACGTTCAATATTTTTCCTGAAACGTAAGCGGTCGTTTTGCAGGTTAACATCGCGTAATTCACTTACATACTGCTGTAACAAACTGTTTTGTTCCGATAGATTAATCAATTCCATAAAACCAAAGTTAGGAATTATACGCTTTTAAAAGCTATTTTGCGGGAAATTTTTAATTGGCAAATAGCCAATTAGATTACCTTTACTTTACAAACAAGTTGGGGTTTAAGTAGATAAAACATCTTGTATACAGCTGTTAGATTGAAGCGTTTAAAGCAAATATTCTTCATCACCATTCTACCCCACCCCAAACATATTTAGAACATAAACACAAGATGAAATTAACTTTTTGGGGCGCAGCCAAACAAGTAACAGGAAGTATGCACATGCTTACTTTAGATAACGGTTACAAAATTTTGGTTGATTGCGGCATGAATTACGAACAAAAGCGTGAAATGAATGAAGAAGCTTTTGACTTTCCTTTTAACCCCGCAGAATTAGATTTAGTGGTGCTTACACATGCCCACATTGATCACAGTGGTAATATTCCAACCTTGGTTAACCGCGGTTACAAAGGCCAAATTATTTGTACCGAACCAACACTTGAACTAAGTAAACATTTACTTTTTGATAGTGCCAACATTCAACTAAACGAATTTAAATATTTGTTTAACCGTGCACCTAAACACCGCAAAGCACATGTACCCCGCCCTATTTACTTAGAGCGCGAGGTTGGCGTAGCAATGGATAGGGTGGTAACTTTACCATTTAACCGTAAGTTTAAAGTACAAGAAGACATTAGCATTGAGTTGATTGAAGCTGGGCATTTATTAGGTGCCGCAAGTGTTGTAGTCGAATATACCTTAAATGGCAAAACTACCCGTGTAGGGTTTAGTGGCGATTTGGGTCGCGATCATGCAGAGCTTATTCGCACGCCAACACCCATGGTTAATCTCGATTATTTAATCTCTGAAACGACCTATGGCGGACGTAAGCATACTTCATCAGAACTTGCCGAGCAAGACTTAATGAAATACATTGATGAAGCCATTGTTAAAGTACGCGGAAAATTAATTATTCCTGCCTTTAGTGTTGGGCGTACACAAAGTATTGTGCACGTGTTATGCAAATTGGCTAAAAAAGGTTTGTTGCCTCAGGTTAAGGTATTTGTTGATAGTCCATTGGCCATCAAATCGACACATGTATACAGTAAACACCCCGAATTATTAAATGATGAAGCATCTGCATTTTTAAAACAGCATGGCGATTTATTTGATTTTGAAGGTTTAAAATGGATTGATAACTTAGACAGGCACGAACAAGTTGCCAACTACACCGATTCATGTATTATTATTTCGGCAGCGGGTATGGTTGAAGGCGGACGAATTCAAGAACACGTAAAAAACAACATTCAAAACCCATACAGCACCATTTTAATTGCAGGCTTTTGTGCCGAAGGTACGCTTGGCCATCGTTTATTATCGGGCCAGGGTGTAATTGGTATTAAGGGTAAAGACTACAAAGTATACAGTAAAATTGCACGCACAGATGTGTTCAGTTCACATCCTGATAAAGATGAAATTTTCCGCTACATTAAATTATGCAGCAACCCCAATTTAAAACGTGTATTTTTAGTACATGGCGATGAGCCTAACTTAATAGCCATGCAAAACATGCTGGCCCAAGAAGGCATTAATCATGTTGAAATTCCCGACATGGGCGATGAATTTGTAATAGCATAAACAAATGCTGAGTAGCGGACTAACAGCAGCATTCGCCACATTAATTTGTTGGACAGTTGGTACTTTTGCGTTTACCATAGCCAGTAAACGCGCTGACCCAGCTGCCGTTAATCGCGTAAGGTTATTTTTTGCAGCCTTGCTATTAAGTGCGGTAGTGGTGCTGTTTTTTAAAGTTACCTTCATCGAATTATTTACCTTACCCACTTTTGCAGAATGGATTTGGCTTGGCTTAAGCGGCATTATTGGTTTAACCCTTGGCGATTATTTTGCATTTACCGCATACAGCATTTTAGGCAGTAGCCGCACCAGTTTATTTAGCACCTTTGCCCCTGTTGCTGCCTTACTTTTAGGTATCGTTATTTTGGGTGAAAGCATTAATGCCGTTGGTGTTTTAGGCATGATGGTTAGCACAGGTGGTATTATTTGGTTTATACAATCAACCCAAAAAAGCAACGATAAAAGCATTGAAAAAAGCCAAATTATAAAAGGAATTACATATGCTATTTTGGGCGCAGTTGGCCAAGGTTTAGGTTTAGTTTGTGCTAAAAAAGGATTGAACATAACCCACCAAACGGGTGCAGATTTAAGTGCAGTGCACGCCACCTGGATACGCATGGGCATTGGAACCATAGCGGCATACAGCATAGCTGTTTTCAGGAAAAACATTTGGGTAGAATTTAAAACCATGACGGCATCAAAGGCCATTATTACCCCCTTATTAACGGGCACTTTGTTTGGCCCCGTGATGGGTGTTTCTTTTAGTTTATTTGCAGCTTCGTTAATTCCTGTGGGTATTGCTCAAACCATTTTTAGTTTATTGCCCATTACAGTTATGCTAGCCGCCATCATTAGCGGA
>CALPIR020000169.1 GCA_943323675.2 Chitinophaga pinensis
ATCCCTTCTCGATACATCCCGATAAAAAAATCGGGATACTCGAAGCGGCTGAGATTTCCGATTGTTTGTATACAGCCAGTTCGAGTGCTGCGAAAACTTGGGTCGTATTGAAATGAAGTTATGCAGAACTAAAATGGAAATGAGCAAGGAAATCAACTTTAACAATCCCTTCTCGATACATCCCGATAAAAAAATCGGGATACTCGAAGCGGCTGAGATTTCCGATTGTTTGTTTACAGCCTGTTCGAGTGCCGCGTGTACTCGCGGGGTGTATCGAGAACTGGAGTTGAGAGGTTGATTAGTTAACAAGTTGATTGGTTGAAGTAACAGCCTGTTCGACTTCGCCTTGGGATGGATTTGTGCAGGCGCGAGTATCGAAACGTAGTTCAGCGGAGCTAAAACAGGAGTTAGGTTGACAGGTTGATTCACTTCTGCGTTAATGAAAAGAAGTGTGAGCGCCACACAGAATAAAAAATTAAGTAAGCCTAAATTAAATAAAAAATGAACGTTGAAAACTCTAAGGCCCAAATGAAAAAAGGTATTTTAGAATACTGCATTTTGGCCATTATTAAACGGGGCGAAGTTTATGCTTCCGATATTTTGGAAGAACTTAAACAAGCTCAGTTAATTGTGGTAGAGGGTACTTTGTACCCATTGTTAACACGACTTAAAAACGAAGGTTTATTAAGTTACCAATGGATTGAATCAAAATCGGGGCCACCCAGAAAGTACTTTCAATTAACAGCCGAAGGCAGCGCCTTTTTAATTGAGTTGGAAATAACCTGGAACGAACTAACCGACTCGGTAAACCAAATTATAAAAAAAAACCAACCCCTTAATTAGCTTAAACTTATGAATAAGGTAGTAAATATTAACTTAAACGGCATCATTATTAGTATTGATGAAGTTGCATACGAGCAGTTAAAACAATACATTGATGCTTTGCACAAACACTTTTCGGGTACTGAAGGTTCGGCCGAAATTATATCGGATATAGAGACACGTATAGCTGAGTTGTTGCAATTGAAACTTACGGATAACAGCGCAGTAATTTTATCAAAAGATGTGGCCGATGTTATTTCTGTAATGGGTAATCCTTGGCAAATGGAAGGGGAGGAGGAAAGGCAATCATCAAACCAATCATCAACCCAAAATAACACGCAAAATACAATTGTGCCTAAAAAACTTAAACGTGATCCGCATAACAAAGTAATTAGTGGTGTGTGTGGTGGATTGGGTAATTTTTTAAACATCGATCCCATTATCGCACGTGCTGGATTTTTAATTTCATTTTTCATTTTTGGTTCAGGGTTATTCTTATACCTCATACTTTGGGTAATAATGCCTGAGGCTAGTCCTGATGAATTGCCGCAGTTTTCTGGAACAAGTTCGCGCAAATTATTTCGCAACACCGATGATAAAATGATTGGTGGTGTTTGCTCTGGTATTGGCGCATATTTAGGCGTGAGTGAAGTGGTTATGCGTGTGGTGTTTTTGATTTCGTTTTTTGCTTTTGGTACAGGTTTGTTGGCCTATGTTATTCTTTGGATTATTATTCCTGAAGCCAAAACCGCAGCTGAAAAGCTACAAATGCGTGGCAGCAGTATCGATATCAATAACATTGAACGTGAAATCCGCAATACAACATCAAACCTAACTAATAAAGCCACTACAAGTCCTGTGTTAAAAAACGTATTAAAGGTGGTTACCATTATTGCGGGTTTACTGGTGCTGCTTGTAATTGTATTGCCTGGTAGTATTTTGTTTTTGGCATTAACTTTTGGCATAAATGGTAGTGGCGATTTTTCTGATTTTGTGCGCACCATCACGATTAATGATACCATTTTAATGCTTGCCAAATGGGGTATAATAGCCATCATATTTTCGGTGTTATTGAGTTTTTCTGCCCTAGCTTTTCAACTCATTACCCATAAAAAACCAAAGTATATTTCGGTGATTACCACCATACTTTTCTTTGGGGGAATCGCCTCAAGTGTTGTTGCATTGGTCATGTACCGTAGTGAAATAAAACATGAGGTAATATTAATTACCAATGAGCAAGAATTAGCAGTTAACGATACCTTATTGATTAAATTAAACCCTGCTTTTTTAGATGATGATGTGGATGAATTTGATTTTCATTTAAATGACGGAGAAGTATCTTGGAAAATACAAAACGACATGTTGTTGTTTAAAGAGCCACACATAACCATTAATACATCTGCAAACAACCTTATGCAAGTAAAATTAAAGCGTGAATCGTGGGGTAAAACACAAGAAGAAGCCGAGCAATTGGCTCGTAAAGCCTCATTAAATTTGGTGGTTGATAGCAGTAAAGTGATTTTAGATAATGGTGTTGGATTAGGTAATGAGCCGTTTAAAAACCAAGAATTAACACTTGGCTTATGGATACCTGCAGGAACAATTCTTAAAGTACAATATGAGGCACTGGAAATGATAAAAGATAAAATTCTAGAAAAAGAAGTGGAGGATTTAGAGGAGACTCCTTACGTGTATTTAAAAGTAACTGATGAAGGTGTGGAATGTTTAACCTGCGATGGAAGCAATTGGACTGCTGATACTAAAATTGAAATAGAAGAAATTGTAACCGATAGTATTTCAAACGATAAAAAGACCAAGGTTAATACCACCATCAAAAAAATAGGTCCGATTACCATCAAAAAATCAAGAACAATAGAAATAAAATAAAATACTATTTGAAACTAAAATTGAACAGCCTGCTATATTTATGGTGGGCTGTTTGTTTTAAAAATGCAACGACAAGGTTAACTGCGGCACAACCATGTTGGTGGCTGATTTTTTTCTGGTATAAGTAAATGTATTATTTGGATTAGCAACCACACTATTGGGTTCAATATAACTCGCCTGGCTGCCCATTTGATTCATCACTTTAATTTCAAAACGCAGAGACTCTTTGCCAAATCCAATACCTCCTCCATAACCTAAATAAGTGGTAAAAGATCCACTTATGTTATCGCTTAAATCTGTTGGAGCATATTGTTGTTCGTTTGCATTCGCTGCTGTATACTTAATTTTTTGTACCCCTTCAAAATATCTGAATCCTGCTTGATAAGCCAAAAATGGATAAATTTTAGTGTTTAAGAACTCAATTTTACCTTGGTAACCAAAACTAAATGCACCAGTATTAAGCTTATATTCAACATCAAATTCTCTTTGGTTGAAGGTGGTTTTTGAGTGAGACGAATTACTAGAAAACCACGTGTAATCGAATTGCAAACCCAAAATAAATGGGCGAATTAGGTCATTGTTTACAGCATTAGAAAATGGATTGTACAAAACACCTCCCCCAAAACCAAGTCCCCACATACCATTGCTTAACTCATTAAATTGCCCTTGGGGAAGGCTAATTGGCATAAAGGCCTCTAATATTAATTTTGAATGCGTATCATTAATTGCAATCAAATCTTCATTATTGGTATCAATAGGTTTTGATGGTGCAGGCGTATAGCCATTGTATGGTACAGTTAGTATTTCATTATTTTGTGCTTGCAGTATGTTGCAATAAACAAGAATAAATAATAGGGTGAAGCTTTTCATGTGCGGTAAATTTAATTTTATTTCCTACGTATTTTTTATGTTATGCTAAAAATTGCATCACTTCCTCAAATACTACTTTGGGTTTATCGGCATGTAACCAGTGACCGGCATCTTCAACCGTAACCAATTTGTAGTGCGGAAACAATTTATGTATAGCAGGTAAATCTTTTTCTTGCACATACAGCGAGTTGCCTCCTCTAATAAACATGGCATCACCACTAAAATGGTTCATTGAATATATTTCCTGCAAAATGTTCACATAATCACGTTTAAGCACATCTACATTAAACTTCCAATTATAATGCGATTCGTCTGCACGATCTAAACCTTTCATTACAAACTGTCGTGTACCAAAATCGCCCAAGTATTGTGCCATGGCTTGCTCCACATCTTTACGTGTTTGTGCTTTGCTTAAATCAACATTGTTAATGGCTTTAAATACATCATCGTGTGCACCATTGCGATAGGGGCGTGGAGCCATGTCTGCAACAATTAATTTCTCTGTTAACTCAGGATAAGTTAACGCAAATTGCATCGCCACTTTGCCTCCCATACTATGGCCTAATAATGATGTTTTTGTAATGTGGTGTTGTTCCATAAAATCCTTCACATCACCCACCATTAAAGGAATACTGTGTGCTGATGTATGTGGCGATTTACCATGGTTCCTTTGATCTACTACAAAAACATGTAAGCCATGGTTGCCCCATTCGGTGGCTAAGCTATGCCAGTTATCCAAAGAGCCTAAAAAGCCATGTAAAATAATGAAGTATTTTTCTCCGCTGCCGTATTCTTTGTAGTTTAATGTAATCATGTTAAAATCTGTTTGTGCTAATTTCTTTATCAATAACTGTATTATTTAATATAAAATCGGCCATTATTTTACTGAAGTATGGCGCTATTAAAACACCCTTACTTCCAAGTCCGTTAAACAGGTACATGTTGTGTTCTTGTTCGTGTTTTCCTAAAATGGGCCTGCGGTCTTTGGTGGTTGGTCTTATACCTACAACGTGTTCCAATACCTCATAACTACCATCTATTAAAACATCCGTTTTATCTTTTAGTTCTGCAAAACCTTCAGGAGTAGGAGTGGTATCGTCATTATCCCATTTGTAAGTAGCACCCACTTTAAACACATCATCAAACAAATTAACTGCATAAGCCCCACGCTTGTATATTTTTTGGTTGTTTAAAACAGGGGTTTTTATTTTAAACACATCGCCTTTGTTGTCAATTACAGGTATGTGTTTAAAGTATGGGTTGTTTTTGTTTTGATACCCTTGGCAAAATACCACACTGTTAGCTGTATGGTTTTTGTAATGCCATTTATGGTCGTGATAAGTTAACGCACTAAAATCAAATTGTTCTTGTAAAAAGCTGTTTAAGTGAGTGAGGTACTTTTTAAAAGCTTCGGTAAATAACAGCGTGTTTAACCAGCCGCTATGTGTAATTTCAATTGCACCAAAAGGAGCATTTAAGCCTTGGTGAGGCGTTATTTCGGTAATAACATACTTGTTAATTTTATCATTTAACGCACTGTAAAAATCGTTTTGCTCCTTAATGCTAGCAAAACTCATTTGTATGTTAATGTCGTTTAAAAATTGCACATCAAGCAGGTTTTCGAGCTCTTTGTAAGTAGCTATTACCTCTGGGTACAACGTATCTACCATCCACGATTTTACCATGCGTTTGCCACTAATGGGTGTAAACATGCCTGCTGCAATGCGCGA
>CALPIR020000170.1 GCA_943323675.2 Chitinophaga pinensis
TCGGTAATCAAATCAATCATTTGGTTTGATACCTTATCATCCGGGCAACGTACTATGCTTTTTTCAATGTTTGATGTATCTATTTTCTCGGGAAAGGTTAATAATTTAATTGGTCCAACCTGACTAACATAGGCGTGGATAAAGATGCCTTTTTCTGCTAAAAATAATTTAGCAACTGCACCCGCTAAAACACGAGCTACGGTTTCGCGGGCCGATGATCTTCCACCACCTCGGTAATCGCGTATACCATATTTGGTTTGATAGGTATAATCAGCATGAGATGGACGAAACACATCTTTCAAATGCGAGTAATCTTGGCTGCGTTGATCTTGGTTGCGCACCATCATGCAAATAGGTGCACCAGTAGTTTTTCCTTCAAATACGCCTGATAAAATCTCAAACGATTCGTCTTCTTTTCTTGCTGTGGTAATCGAACTTTGTCCTGGTTTGCGCTTATTTAATTCGGCCTGAATAAAATCTAAATCAATTCTTAAATTACTAGGGCAACCATCAATAACAACACCCAAAGCGGGTCCATGACTTTCACCAAAAGTAGTGATGCGAAAAAGTTGTCCGTATGTATTTCCTGCCATGTTAAATTTTATAAATTATGAAGTTTATTTTTATGTATAGGTTAAGTGATATTGCTTACGATTCAGGGGTAATTACAAAACCAACCATACGTAAATCATCCCAAAAATGCGGGTACGATTTTTCTACCACTTCACTATCGTTAATCACTACTTCATCAAATAACAAAGCCAACGGAGCCAAAGCCATTGCCATGCGGTGATCTTGATACGTATTAAACGATGTTGGTTTTATTAAGTTTTCTTCAACAATTTTATTAATGTGTAGCTCGCTGCCATTTTGGGTGATATCAAAACCACATTTACCCAATTCTGTGCACAATGCAGTTAAGCGTTTACTCTCTTTTGCTTCTAAGTGTGCAACGTTTATAAACGTGCAAGGTATGTTTAATGCACACATCAATACGGCCATTGCAGGCACCATGTCTGGGTAACTTAACATATCGTAATATGCTTTTTCTAAATAGTTATTGTTTTTGGTAAGCAGCGCACCTTGTGCGTTATATTGTGTAATGATGCCAAAACGTTCCATGTAATTGGCAATAATCGCATCGCCTTGGGCACTGTAGGGTGAAAGTTTATTGAGGGTGATATTGCCTTCTTTTGCTAAGGCCAACAACTGATACCAAAAAGTAGCTGCACTCCAATCAGGTTCAATTAAAAAAGTTTCTGGTTTTTTGTGTGAAAGGTATGGCCTAATTACTACATCTTCTTGCAGTGTTACATCAACTCCAAATTGTTTCAATAAATTGGATGTTAAAGTAATATATGGTTTTGACACGGTATGTTTACCTAATCGAATGGATAAACCACTTTTAAAATTAGGGGCTACCAGCATCAACGCACTCACAAACTGACTACTTGTTGATGCATCAACAGTAACAATACCGCCATGAAGATTTTTGCCTTTTATTCGAAGGGGGGGGAATCCATCTTTATCGATGTAATCAATATCGGCACCTAGTTGAATTAATGCATTAACCAAAGCCCCAATGGGCCTGTTATGCATGCGTTCACTGCCGTGTAAAATTACATCTATGTTAGGTGTGGTGGCATAATATGCAGTAAGAAATCGCATGCAAGTTCCTGCATTTTTTACATCAACTGAACCTTGTGTTTGTTGTAATGCAAGTTGCATAATCAAACAATCATTGGCAGTAGAAATATTTTGAATAACAGTATTAGAGGAAAGCACTTTGTTTAAAACCAGTACACGGTTGCAAATGCTTTTTGATGCAGGTAGTGTGATGTTACCTATTAATTGTTTGGTTGGATGTTTTATCCGAAGGTTGCTCATAACCCATCATAATAGTTTAACGCAAGTGCTATTTGAGCATCAGTACAAGTGTAATCGAAACCGGCTTTGCCAATGCGTTTTAGTAAGCTAAAGTTGATGTTTTGGTTGCTGTTCTTTTTGTCTTGGCGCATAAACTTAATAAGTTCGGGCGATAAAATATTACGCAACGAATATTTAGGAAAGTGCTGTAAAATCACTTCACTAATTAATCTTAATTCTCTGCCGCTTAAACCATTGTGTTCTTTAGATAAAAACGCTTCGCAAATCATACCAATGGCAATTGCTTCGCCATGTTTTAATGGATTCTTATCGTTTATTAACGAGTAAGACTCTATAGCATGCCCAACAGTATGGCCGAAGTTTAACACTTTACGTAAGCCGTCTTCAACTGGGTCTTTTTTAACAATTTGAGTTTTAACCTTGATGGAACCATGAATAAGTTGGCTCATGCTTTCTGCATCAATATTTTTTACACGGATTACCTTTTCCCAATATTCTTCCATAGCTACAAGGCCATGTTTAATAATTTCGGCAAAACCATTTAGTAATTCTCTTTTGGGTAAAGTGGCCAAAAAATCAGCACTTACAAATACCGAACTCGGATTTTTTATGATGCCAACCGCATTTTTAATACCTAGGTAATCTACTCCTAACTTTCCACCTATGCTACTATCAACCATGGCTAATAGTGTTGTAGGAACATTTATAAAATCAATTCCACGTTTAAAAGTTGCTGCTGCAAAACCACCAATATCTCCAATAACCCCTCCACCTAAATTAATTAAAGCGGTTTGTTTATCGGCTTGGTTTTTTATTAGTTCATCCCAAATAATTTGTAAATTATTAACCGTTTTGTGTTCTTCACCACTGGCTATTTTAATCACCTTAACATCAAAAAGAGTTTTGGTTAAAATGGGTAAACAATGCTTTTCGGTATTTTCGTCAACTAGCACAAATACCTGCGAGTACGAGCGTTCAATTAACTGTTCTAGCAGTAAATCAAATACTTCAGGGCCTATGTAAATACTATAATCCTTTAGGTTGTACTCTTTCAAGCGGGTAAAAATTAATAATTGGTTTATGGCAAAAAATAGCTGGGTGCGATTATTTTTGCGCAAACAAATTTGTGGTATTTTCGGTTAAATTAATAATTAAGTAATAAAAACTGTGCAAACCAATATACAAAGTAAGCCCGCAGCCTTAAGTTTCGATAACACTGAAATTGCTTTTAAGTCTAAAAGCAACAACGACTTAACCCAATCATTCTTGTTGTTTAAAGCCATTGGATACAACTGGTTAGTAAAATTAGGTCCGCCAATGGTAAATGGTGCATTTAACATAGGTTTACCCATAAAAGGGTTAATTAAAAGTACTGTTTTTAAACAATTCTGTGGTGGCGAAAGTATGGAAGATTGTAACAAAACCATCGACCAATTGTATGGTTATGGAGTAGGTACTATATTAGATTATAGTGTGGAAGGTGAAGAAAAAGAGGAAAGTTTTGATGCTACTGTTACCGAAACGCTAGAAACCATAAACAAAGCCCAAAATAATCCTAAAATACCATTTTGTGTTTTTAAAGTGACCGGCTTGGCGAGGTTTGATTTATTGGCAAAGGTCTCGGCCAAAGAAACCTTGACAATGAATGAAGAAAGTGAGTGGGGGCTTGTAAGAAATCGTATACATCAAATTTGTAAAATGGCACACTCAAAAAATGTTCGCCTTTTTATAGACGCGGAGGAATCTTGGATTCAACCAGCTATTGATGATTTGGCAAACGATATGATGCTTGAGTTTAACAAACAAAAATGTATTATTTACAATACCATTCAATTATACCGCCACGATAGATTAGCTTATATAAAAGATAGTTTTGATGCTGCCATTAAACATAACTATTACCTAGGATTAAAATTGGTGCGCGGTGCTTATATGGAAAAAGAAAGAGCGCGCGCATCTAAGATGGGCTACCCAAGTCCAATTCAATCTGATAAAATAAGCACCGATAAAGACTACAACAATGCACTAAGTTTTTGCATTGATCATTTAGATAGGATAAGTGTTTGCGCAGGGTCTCATAACGAGCAAAGTAGTATGTTGTTAACCGAATTAATGGCCCAAAAAAGTTTGGCCAATAACGACCAACGTATTTATTTTTCGCAGTTATTCGGTATGAGTGATCACATCAGTTTTAACTTATCAAGTGCAGGATATAATGTAGCTAAATATTTGCCATATGGTCCAGTTAAAGCAGTAATGCCTTATTTGTTTAGGCGTGCAGCAGAAAATACCTCAGTGAAAGGTCAAGCAGGAAGAGAGCTTACCTTGATCAGCAGGGAAGTTGCTCGTAGGAAAAAAGCTTAAGTTTTTTTTGATTTGTTTTGTAACCCAACCATGCTTACCATGATCATGGCGAAATAGGCTAACCAAAATGGACGGCCATCGGCATAAGTTGAGATAAACGCAAAAGCATACATAGCTAATGTGGTTGCCAATAATAATAGGGAAGCCCAGGTTAATGCTTTGTTGGTTTTGATAGATGATTTAATGTTGAATAGGTAAATTAAACCAACCAAACCTAGCGTTAAAATTGGTGCTAATAGTGAGTTGATACGCTTTAAATTAAGTCCTATATTTTTAGGATCAATCACCCAAAACATGTTGTTTTTTTCGCCTGGGGTAATGTATGCATATTGCCTAATCCAATAACTCTCTGCTAAATATGTGGCTATTATAATTAAACCTAATGCAATAGCATTTTTCCTTTTGCCTTGCATAAACAGATAAACCACCGCAAATGGCAATACCACCACGATACTTTCTTTTGCTAAAAAACCCAATACAAAAGAAACCATAAATAACCACCACGATTGTTTAATTGTGGCATAAATACATGTGCTCACAAAAAACATCACTCCTGCATCTACATAACCAATGGTGGTGTAATAAAAAGCAGGAAACGAAACGGAAAACAACATCAACCCTAACCAAACATACCCTTTATTAATTTTCAAATACAACATGCTATGGTATAACATCACCATACTAAGAAGCAAAAATATTTGGTTTACTATGTTAATAGCAGTAAGTGGCTCAAAAGGTAAACTAGCTGCTATAAATGGAACCAACATTCGCCAATTAGAGGCTGGACGAATTACATCCGAGGGTAATTCGCCTCTAAAATGTTCTACATACGCGATAAAATACCTTGCATCGTTAAGTGATCTATTAATTATTGCGTTGTTTCGATTAAAGCGCACACTAGTTATGATTACAAACAAAATTAATGTGACAAAGCATAGCCAACGTGTTGATTTACTGGATAA
>CALPIR020000171.1 GCA_943323675.2 Chitinophaga pinensis
AAAATAAAAAAATAAAAACCTTACTTTTGTAAACAAAAAATAATTTAGGTCTCATTATCAAGATGCAATATTGGCGCTGTATTAAAATATAGACTTAAATTTTACGCTTGTGTAAAATAATTAACACGTTGTACACATTAATTTAACTTTTACGATTTAAATTCGGAAATTGAAATACGAAACAAAAATGATTAATACCCGAAAAATTTTATTAAGTTCTGCTGTTGCGCTAGCATTGGGTACGAGCGCTTTATATCTGTTAAGTAATGGAAACGTTAAGGGAGTATCTAACAATGTTAAAATAAGTTCCCCTTCTTATCCAACTTTTGGAATTGATTTACCCGGTGAATATGATTTGCATGGTATTGATGTATCTCGTCACCAACGAAATATTGATTGGGATGCTGTGAGTAAAATGAAGCACAAAGATGTTTCAATTCAATTTGCTTTTATTAAAGCAAGTGAGGGGCGCACGGTCATTGACGAATACTTTAAGTCGAATTGGAAAGAATGTAAGGATGCGGGAATTTTACGCGGAGCTTATCACTTCTATCGTCCACACCTAACTGCTGATGAACAAGCTCGATTGTTTTTTAAACAAGTTTCAAAATTAGAAAAGGGAGATTTAGCTCCTGTTTTAGACATTGAAATGTACGGAGGTGCCAGCCAATCTTTATTAAAGAAGAACTTGAAACGTTGGTTGGTGTTGGTTGAAAAACAATACGGTGTAACACCCATTATATATACTAACTATGGTTTTTATAAAACCATGTTAACAGGTTCAGAGTTTAAAAAATACCCTCTTTGGATTGCTCATTACCGCACACCTGATTTAAAGGATAAATTATCAGGATGGCATTTTTGGCAACACAGTGACAGAGGTCGTGTTAATGGAATTAGGGGTGGTGTTGATTTTAATGTGTTTGACGGAGATATTGAAGATTTAAAAAAGTTAACTAAAAGTTAAAAGAGCATAATAAAAAAGGCCGACTCTAATTTGAGTCGGCCTTTTTTTATTTTCATTATATAATTAAAAATCAATTCTGAAACGCTCTTTGCGCTGTTGCGAAAATGGAAGGGATTGTTCACTTAATTTAAAGTTTTCATTTCTTGTTCTTACCAAGTCGATGGCTGCATAAAATGCATTTCTGAAACTGTTTTCATCTGCCTTGTTTTTCCCTGCTATGTCGTAGGCTGTTCCATGGTCGGGGCTAGTGCGAATAAAGCTTAAACCAGCAGTGAAATTAACCCCATTTTCAAAACCTAAAAATTTAAATGGTATAAGGCCTTGATCGTGGTACATAGCCAAAACAGCATCAAATTTTTGATACTGACGAGCACCAAAAAAACCATCAGATGGATAAGGGCCGTAAGCCAGTAAACCTGCGTCTTGGGCTTTTGCACATGCAACGGCAATGATATCTTTATCTTCATTTCCCAGAAGACCATTATCCCCTGCATGAGGGTTTAAACCCAATACAGCAATTTTCGGTTTTATGATGCTAAAGTCGTTTTGCAGGCTTTGTTGCATCGTTTTAAGTTTACTTAAAATGCCATCAACGCTAATCTTAGAAGCAACATCTTTTAAAGGTACATGACCAGTAACTAGACCAACTTTTAAATCATCGCAAATCAACATCATCAAATAATTGCTTGCTTGATCTTGTTGAGCGAGATATTCTGTATGTCCGGTAAATGGAAGTGTATCACTATTTACATTATGCTTGTTTAATGGCGCGGTTACCAATGCATGAATATGGCCAGCTTTCAGATCTTTGGTTGCCACTTCTAAGCTTTTGAAAGCATATTTTCCACCTACTTCTGTTACTTCCCCTGGTTTTATTTCTACCTCCTCTTCCCAGCAAACTAAAATATTAGCCTTTTTATGGTGTACTTGATCAATACTTTTTATAATGTTGATGTTAAAGTCTGGGTGGTTAATGGCCTTTTTCCAATAAGTTATAATTTTTGGCGAACCATAAACTACTGGTGTACAGTAATCCGAAATACGGTTGTCTAATAATGTTTTTATCACTACTTCAGGGCCAATGCCATTAACATCACCCAAGGTTATGCCTATTATCGGTAATTTACTCATGTGTTTAATTGCTTAACTCTTTTAAAAATTGGAACATCAATCTTACTCCAACGCCTGTGCCATTTTTGGGGCGGTAGCTGCTTGCTGCGCTATTATATGCAGGACCTGCAATATCAAAATGCATCCAAGGATAATCTATAAATTTCTCTAAGAACTTTCCAGCAGTAATTGCTCCCGCTACTGGTCCACCAATGTTTTTCATGTCAGCAATATCACTCTTTAAAAGTTTGCCATAATCATCCCAGAATGGAAATTCAACCAAACGCTCATGTACTAGGTTGCCGCATATTTTTAAATTGAGTTTAGTGGCTTCATCAGCTGTTCCCATGCAAACAATGCCATAGCTACCAATAGCAGCAGCAGCAGCACCTGTTAATGTGGCAAAATCCATAACCAATTCTGGTTTATATTTTTTTGCATAAGCCAATGCATCAGCCAAAATCATTCTACCTTCTGCATCAGCATTAAGCATTTCTACTGTTTTACCATCGTACATTTTTATAACGTCACCTGGTGCGTAAGCATTTTCACCCGGACGGTTATCTGTTGCCGGAACCAAAGCAATAACGTGCACTTTAAGTTGTGCTTTTGCAACTGCATACATGGTTGCTGCAACTAAAGCGCCACCTGCCATATCGCATTTCATGGTATCCATCCCAGCGGTTGGTTTTAAGCTCAATCCTCCAGTATCATATACTACACCTTTACCTACTAAAACAATAGGTTTTTTGTTGATTGCTTTTTTAGGTTTGTATTCCATAATGGTAAAGGTAGGAGGTGTTTGACTTCCTTTATTTACCGCTAGTAATCCACCCATTTTTAGTGCTTCAATTTGTTTTTTATTCAATACTTCAACTTTAAAAGAAGCCGCCTTTCCCATTTTTTTCATCTCATCTGCAAAGCCAATTGCATTTAAATGACTCTGTGGTTCATTTACTAAATTGCGTGCTTTACAAACTGCCTCAACTAAAATTTCTAATTCCGTTATAGCAGTCTTTTTTATTTGGGTTGATAAAACAACAATATTTTTAAGGGTATTAATATCTTGTTCGCTCTTGTATTTTATAAATTGATAATTACTCAATGCACACCCTTCTGCAATGGCTAAAAGTAATTCCTCGTTTTCTACCAACGATTGCAATTCTACTTCGGCATATTTGTGCATATTAATGGCAGTACAAACTCTGTTGCCAACACCACGCAGCGTTTCTAGTTGATCTGATTCTTCTTTGCCATCAACCTCTTCTATAAGCTGAATGTATGCTAGTCGGGTTAATTGATTTACTAAAATCAAATTCTCTTTAGCCGCAATCTTTTTGTTGATGTAGTCGATTTCTTTTTTATCAAACGATAACGATTTCCAATCTGTTTTTTTGTTTGCTAAATAAAGTACCGACTTATTATTACTGTGTTTGGTTTTTAATTGAATTGTGGTGTACATGTTGTATGTTACTATAAGCAGCAAATCTATAAAAAAAACTCACATGCAAATAAGGAAGGATAAATGCGTAAAATTAGTTCTATTTGCAACATGAGGCATGAACAGGTTAGAGCAAAAAAATATTTAGGGCAACATTTTTTAAATGACGAGCAAATTGCATCCGATATTGTTGATGGATTAATGAGCAAGTGCAATGTAAATTTGGTTCTTGAAATTGGTCCTGGAATGGGAGTGCTCACCAAATATTTGCTTCAAAAGCCCATTACCCTCTATGCCATAGATATTGATTCTGAATCAATTGAGTACCTCAAGAAACATTATGCCGATTTGACGCCTAGGCTTATTCAAGGCGATTTTCTACAAATAAAGCCTACTGAGTTATTTAACGAAGAGTTTGCACTTATTGGTAACTTTCCTTATAACATATCAACCCAAATAGTTTTTAAAGTAATAGAGTACCGTGAGCAAATACCCATTATGACAGGGATGTTTCAAAAAGAAGTTGCGGAAAGGATTTGCTCAGGTCCTGGAGGTAAAGAGTATGGCATTTTAAGTGTTTTAGCTCAGACCTACTATGATTTAGAATACTTATTTACTGTTCCTGAACACGTTTTTATACCTCCCCCAAAAGTAAAGTCAGGTGTGATGCGCATGGTGCGTAAAGCAGAGGCTCCTGATATTAATGAAAAGATGTTGTTTAGGGTTGTAAAAGCAGCTTTTAATCAACGAAGAAAAAAATTACGCAATGCAATTTCGCAATTTGGTGTTGATGACGCTATTTTGCAACCGAGTGGTTTTGCCGATAAACGAGCAGAACAATTATCAGTAAACGATTTTATAGCATTAACCAACTTAGTTATTAAGTATGGAAACAACAATAATTGATAACGGCTTTATAAAGCAGATAAAGCAAATAATTGCGAATGATCTGTTGGATGAATTGCAACAACAGCTGAAGCACATCTATGCTCAGGACGTTGCCGACTTGTTAGACAAGCTTGATACAAGTGAGTCGCGACAGGTTATGTTGTGCATTGATTCAGATAAGGCTGTAAAAGTATTGGTTGAAATGGAAGATGATATTAGAGCTCGTTTTTTAGCTACTTATCAACCCAAAGAAATTGCCGATAAGTTTGTACAATTCATGGATAGTGATGATGCTGCTTATGTTCTTAATCATCTTGCGGTAAAAGAAAAAGAAGAGGTTATATCTTATCTAGTAGACATTGAGTTTGCATCAAGTTTACTTTCATTAATGAGTTATGAGGAATATACTGCAGGAAGTTTAATGGCGGTAGAGTTAGTTAAGGCTAATGACAATTGGACAGTAAGACAATGTATTGATGAAATTAGACGACAAGCCGAAGATGTTGATTCTATTTATGTGGTTTATGTAACGGATAAGTTTGAACGTTTGGTTGGATTAATCACACTTAAAAATCTTATTCTTTCTCATCCCGATTCCAAATTGCAAGATGTTTCTAATAAAGAAGTTATTTCAGTTTCAACTTCTACAGACAGTGAAGCTATTGCAAATTTGTTTGAAAAGTATGACTTGGTGGTGCTTCCCGTAGTTAATGCTTTAGGCCAACTGGTAGGTAAAATAACTGTTGATGATGTGGTTGAGGTGATAAAAGAAGAAGCCAACG
>CALPIR020000172.1 GCA_943323675.2 Chitinophaga pinensis
AGCAACAATTCTTAAAGACGAATACGGTATAGAGCCTGCAGCTGCTGCAGTTGCTGTTGCCGCTCCAGCTGCTGCTGCAGGTGAAGCTGCTGCTGAAAAATCAACTTTTGATGTGATTTTGAAAAATGCAGGTCAAGCTAAATTAAACGTAGTAAAAGTTGTAAAAGACTTAACAGGTTTAGGATTGAAAGAAGCTAAAGAATTAGTTGACGGTGCTCCAAAAGCAATTAAAGAGGGCGTTGACAAAGCTGAAGCTGAAAGCTTAAAAGCTAAGCTTGAAGAAGCTGGTGCTGAAGTAGAATTGAAGTAATTCTACCCTCGCACTTTTGAGAACTTGACCCCGGCTTTGCCGAGGGTCAATTTCTTGTTTATAAACATTGCTATTTTTTGTCAAAGTTTTGTCAAATTTTAACCCAAAAATCCATTGGCTAATAAAATGATGCAAACAGGAGAAAGAATTAATTTCTCAACTGTTAAAAAGGTAATCGATTATCCGGATTTCTTGGATGTTCAATTAGAATCATTCAAGGAGTTTTTCCAACTCGATACCACATCGGAAAGCAGAGCTAACGAAGGCCTGTACAAAGTGTTTCAGGAAAATTTTCCTATCACTGATACCCGAAATATTTTCGTATTAGAATTTCTTGATTACTTTGTTGATCCACCTCGCTACTCAATTGATGAGTGCATTGAGCGTGGTTTAACTTACAATGTTCCACTAAAGGCTAAGTTACGCTTATCGTGTAACGATCCTGAACATGAAGATTTCCAAACTATCGTGCAAGATGTGTACCTAGGTACTATTCCATACATGACACCAGGTGGAACTTTTTGTATTAATGGAGCAGAGCGCGTAATTGTTTCTCAATTACATCGCTCACCAGGTGTGTTCTTCGGTCAAACCTACCACACCAATGGTACTAAGTTATACTCGGCTCGTGTTATTCCTTTCAAAGGTAGCTGGATTGAGTTTGCAACAGACGTTAATAACGTCATGTATGCATACATCGACCGTAAGAAAAAATTCCCAGTTACTACATTATTGAGAGCTATTGGTTACGAAACTGATAAAGATATTTTAAACTTATTTGACTTAGCTGAAGAAATTAAGGTAAGTAAATCAGGTTTGAAAAAAGCTGTTGGTCGTAAATTAGCTGCAAGGGTATTAAAAACTTGGGTTGAAGATTTCGTTGATGAAGACACCGGTGAGGTGGTTTCCATAGAGCGTAATGAAGTTATTATTGAACGTGATACCGTGTTGGAAGATGAGCACATCGACCTTATTGTTGAAGCAGAAGTGAAAACTATTCTTCTTCACAAAAACGAATCTAACCACAACGACTTCGCTATTATCTTAAATACCTTACAAAAAGATACAGCAAACAGTGGTAAAGAAGCTCATGAGCACATTTACCGTCAATTGCGTAATGCAGATCCACCTGATGAGGAAACTGCATGTGGTGTAATTGATAAATTATTCTTCTCTGATAAACGCTATGATTTAGGAGAAGTAGGCCGCTACCGTATAAACCGTAAGTTAAATCGTAACACCTCTTCTGAGGTACGCGTATTAACAAAAGATGATATTGTAAGTATCATGAAATACTTAATTGAGTTATCTAATTCACGTGCAGACGTGGATGATATTGATCACTTAAGTAACAGACGTGTGCGTACAGTTGGCGAACAATTATATTCTCAATTTGGTGTAGGTTTAGCTCGTATGGCACGTACCATTCGCGAGCGTATGAATATCCGTGATAACGAGGTGTTTACGCCAGCCGATTTGATTAACGCAAAAACATTATCTTCTGTAATTAACTCGTTTTTTGGTACAAACCAATTATCGCAGTTTATGGATCAAACCAATCCTTTGGCCGAAATTACCCACAAACGTAGGTTATCAGCCCTAGGTCCAGGTGGTCTATCTCGTGATAGAGCAGGCTTCGAGGTTCGTGACGTTCACTATACGCACTACGGTCGTTTGTGTACAATCGAAACTCCTGAGGGTCCAAACATTGGTTTGATTTCATCATTATGTGTGCATGCCAAAATTAACGGTATGGGTTTCATCGAAACACCTTACCTTAAAGTTGAAGATGGAAAAGTTCGAATCGACCAACCGGTAACTTATTTAAGTGCCGAAGACGAAGAGGGTAAAACCATTGCACAGTGTAATGCAGTGTATGATGAAAAAGGTAATTTTGCTACCCCTAAAGTAAAAGCACGTTACGAAGGTGACTTCCCCATGGTGGAAGCAGAAAAACTGGAGTTTATGGATATTGCTCCTAACCAAATCGTTTCGATTGCTGCATCCATGATTCCTTTCCTTGAACATAATGATGCGAATCGTGCATTGATGGGATCGAACATGCAACGTCAAGCAGTACCGTTATTAAAACCACAAGCTCCGGTTGTGGGTACAGGTTTAGAGGGCAAAATAGCTCGCGACTCTCGTACCATGATTGTTGCTGAAGGTACGGGTGTTATTGATTATGTAGATGCTAATAAAATTGTTGTTCGTTACGAACAATCGGAAGTAGATAAATTAGTTAGCTTTGGTACTGATACTAAAACTTACGACTTAATCAAATTCCGTAGAACCAATCAAAATACGTGTATCAACTTAAAACCAATTGTTAAAAAAGGTGATAAAGTTGAAAAAGGCATGGTATTGTGCGATGGTTACGCTACCGAGAATGGTGAACTTGCATTGGGTCGCAACTTAAAAGTTGCTTTCATGCCTTGGCAAGGTTTCAACTTCGAGGATGCGATCGTAATTTCTGAACGCGTTGTTAAAGAAGATATCTTTACCTCTATTCACGTCACAGAATACGAGTTGGAGGTTCGTGATACAAAACGTGGTGAAGAGGAATTGACAAATGACATTCCAAACGTAAGTGAAGATGCAACACGTAACTTAGATGAAAACGGTTTAATCCGTGTGGGTTGTGAAGTAGCAGAAGGTGATATTTTAATCGGTAAAATTACTCCTAAAGGAGAAACAGAGCCATCGCCTGAAGAGAAATTACTACGTGCTATTTTTGGAGACAAAGCTGGTGACGTAAAAGATGCTTCGCTTAAGGCACCACCATCAACATCAGGTGTTGTTATCGAGAAAAAATTATTTGCCCGTACCAAAAAGGATAAAACTGCTAAAGTTGACGACAAAGCTAAAATAGCTAAGTTACATGATGAGCATGAGAAAAATGTTAAGGCTATTCAGCAAACATTAATCGAAAAGTTATTTGCGGTACTTCAGGGTAAAACTTCACAAGGTTTATTTAATGTATATGGTGAAGAGTTAATTGCAAAAGGAACTAAGTTTACAAACAAAAACCTTAGCGATATTGACTACACCCACATTAATGCGAACAACTGGACAACAGACGCTGATAAAAATGAGCAGGTACGTTTGATTTTATCAAACTACAAAAATCGTTTAAATCAAGAGATTGCTGATTTCAGACGTAAAGAGTTTGCAGTTCTTGTAGGAGATGAGTTACCAACTGGTATTTTAAAACTTGCTAAAGTTTATATAGCTAACAAGCGTAAACTAAAAGTAGGTGATAAGATGGCCGGTCGCCATGGTAACAAAGGTATAGTTGCACGTATTGTGCGTGACGAAGACTTACCGTTTATGGAAGATGGAACTCCGGTAGATATCGTATTGAATCCACTAGGTGTGCCTTCTCGTATGAACTTAGGTCAGATTTACGAAACAGTACTAGGCTGGGCTGGTAAAGAATTAGGTTTAAAGTTCGCTACTCCAATTTTTGACGTTGCTACCGAAGAGCAAGTGCTTGAATATTGCCATGAAGCTGGTATTCCTGAGTTTGGTCTTACCCAATTGTATGATGGTTTAAGTGGAGATAAATTCCACCAATCAGTTACAGTTGGTATCATCTACATGTTAAAATTAGGTCACATGGTTGATGATAAGATGCATGCTCGTTCTATCGGTCCATACTCATTAATTACACAACAACCATTGGGTGGTAAAGCACAATTTGGTGGTCAGCGTTTTGGTGAGATGGAGGTATGGGCACTTGAAGCATTTGGTGCAGCCAACATATTACAAGAAATCTTAACCATTAAGTCGGATGATATTATTGGACGTGCTAAAACTTACGAAGCCATTGTTAAGGGAGATAACCTTCCTCAACCAGGACTTCCAGAGTCGTTCAACGTATTAATGCATGAGTTAAGAGGCTTAGGTCTTGATGTTACACTTGAATAATTACAGACAGCAACTAATATGTCAAAAAAAGATATCAAAATCAAAAGTAATTTCACCAAGATCCGTATTGGTTTGGCTTCGCCAGAATCAATACTTACAAGATCGCACGGTGAGGTAACAAAACCCGAAACGATAAACTATCGTAGCTTTAAACCTGAAATGGGTGGATTGTTTTGCGAGCGTATTTTCGGACCAATTAAAGATTACGAATGCCATTGCGGTAAATACAAACGTATTCGCTACAAAGGAATCGTATGCGATCGTTGCGGTGTAGAAGTTACTGAGAAAAAAGTAAGACGTGAGCGCATCGGCCACATAAATCTTGTGGTGCCTGTTGCACATATCTGGTATTTCCGCTCGTTACCAAATAAAATTGGTTACTTGTTAGGTATACCAACAAAAAAACTTGACATGGTTGTATACTACGAACGTTACGTAGTATGCCAACCTGGTCTTAAAGGAAACGATGGTGTATTAATGCACGATTTGTTAACCGAAGAGGAATATTTAGATATTCTTGATACGTTACCAAAGGACAACCAGCATTTAGATGATTTAGACCCTAATAAATTTATTGCCAAAATGGGCGGTGATGCATTATGGTTTTTATTGTCTCGCATCAACCTAGATAATTTAAGTTTCGACTTACGTAACAAGGCAAGCAACGAAACTTCACAACAACGTAAACAAGAAGCTTTAAAGCGCCTTAAAGTTGTTGAAGGTTTCCGCTCTGCTCAAGAAAACGGTGAAAACCGTCCAGAGTGGATGGTAGTAAAAATATTACCAGTTATTCCACCTGAATTACGTCCGCTAGTTCCACTAGAAGGTGGTCGTTTCGCTACATCAGATTTAAATGATTTATACCGCAGGGTAATTATACGTAACAACCGTTTAAAACGCTTAATGGAGATTAAAGCTCCTGAAGTGATTTTACGTAA
>CALPIR020000173.1 GCA_943323675.2 Chitinophaga pinensis
CATGTTAACGACCCAGAAAGATATGGCGTGGTTGAGTTTGACGACCATATGAATGCATTAAGTATTGAAGAAAAACCAGCAGATCCTAAATCTAATTATGCTGTTCCTGGTTTATATTTTTATGATAACGATGTAGTAGATATTGCTAAAAATATTAAGCCATCACCTCGAGGTGAATATGAAATAACAGACGTTAACCGTGTTTATTTGGAGCGCAAAAAATTAAAAGTTGGTGTTTTAAAACGTGGTACTGCTTGGCTTGATACAGGAACATTTGCCTCCTTGATGCAAGCGGGGCAATTTGTACAAGTATTGGAAGAACGCCAAGGATTAAAAGTGGGCTGTATAGAAGAAATAGCCTACAAAAATGGTTGGATTACAAGTGAAGAATTAAAAGTAGAGGCCCAAAAACTTTTGAAAAGTGGTTATGGTCAGTATTTAATGAATTTAATTAAGAAAAAGTAAAAATAGTTATATGAACGAGCAGCACGAAGCGCTAAATAAATTCTGTTATCAGATTAATTACGCAATTAATAATTACATACCTCACGGACTAAAAGCTACAGATTTTAACAACATTATTATAGCAGGTTTAGGGGGTAGTGGCATTGGCGGTCAAATTGCCAAGGCGTTTTTTATAAACGACATGCCTTTACCTGTAACTTGTTTAGCTGATTATAGTTTACCTGCATACGCCAACGAGAAAACGATATTAATTGCCGCTTCATACAGCGGAAACACCGAAGAGACAATTGCTGTTTTTAGCGATGCCCAGCTTCGTGGTTGTAAAATATTAGTACTTACAACAGGAGGAAAACTAGAGCAATTAGCGCAAAGCGCAAGCACCTATACACTTAAAATTGAAAGCGGTTTTCAACCGAGAATGGCATTAGGTTTTTCACTTACCTATTTGGTTTTGTTACTTGGTGAGTTAATTGGAAAAGATTATAAAGAGGAACTTAAAAGTGTTGCTTCAACCATAGCAGATACCAAACTTTACCATGATGAGGCTGATGCCATGTTTCATGAACTGCGCTCTAGAATCAAGAGTAAATTCGTGGTGCTAGCTGATGGTTTGCTTGAGCCTATTGCAATTAGATTTGCTCAACAAATACAGGAAAATGCTAAACATGAATGTTTTGTGCATGTTCTTCCTGAAATGAATCATAACGTGATTGAGAGTTATTATGATACTTTAGATTCTGTCTTTTTTGTAATGAACTCGAGCCAAAACGAGCGTTTAAATATGCGTTTTGATTTTATTACGGGTTTGCTAGAAGTAGAAAATCATAAGGTATTAATCATGCAATTGGAAAAGTATAATTTGCTTAGCGTTTACGAACTTATTCATCGCTTAGATTGGGTATCATTGATGGTAGCTGATGAGCGAAGAGTGGATTCTTTAAACGTCCCAAATATTATGTCGTTAAAAGAATACTTAGCTTAATACTACCGATTTTATGTTATGGAAAAACAACATTGCCATAACAAACCTAACCATGAGTATACTTAATAAACTCTTTAATATAAAGCCTAAAACTGCTGATTCAAACTTTGTAAATCCAATTACAACTGAAATCCATAGCCACCTTATACCTAATATCGATGACGGGGTTCAAAGTATACAGGAGAGTATTGCTGTTTTCAAGCATTTTGCAGAACGTGGTTATAAAAAGGTAATTACTACACCCCACATCATGGGTGATTTTTACAAAAATGGCCCCGAAAATATTTTACCTGCTTTAGATATTATAAGTACCGAACTAAAAAATCAAGGTATAAATATAGAAATACAAGCTGCTGCCGAATACATGATTGATGATGCTTTTGAAAAGAAAATAGCATCAGGAAATTTGCTTACTTTCGGGCAAAATCATGTACTTGTTGAATTGCCCTTTACAGAAGAGCCTGCTAATTTTAAAAGTGCCTTGTTTGAGTTACGAATAGCTGGATATAAACCCGTACTTGCTCATCCCGAACGTTATGCATTTTTAGCCATGCATAGGGATAAATTTACAGAACTTTTTGAGCAAGGAATATTATTTCAAATTAATCTATTCTCACTAATTGGTTACTACTCGCCTCAAGTGAAAAAAACAGCCGAATTTCTAATTGAAAATAAAATGGTGCATATGGTTGGTAGCGATTGCCATGGGCCCAGGCATTTACCTGTATTTAATGATGCAATTAAAAGTTACAATTACCAGCGCATATGTGAATTGCCGCTTATCAACAACAACCTATAATTCTACGTCATCAAGTATTTGCGCTAATTTTCGATCTTTATTGGTTACAATATAACCAGCATCGTGCGTACGTAAAATTACATTTACTTTGTTGTACAAATTACTCCATTCCGGGTGATGATTAAACTCCTCTATTACAACAGCTGCTTTGCTCATCCAATTAATAGCATCCATAAACGAATCAAACTTGTAAGTTTTACTCAGTTTATTGTCTTTTTCTACCCAATTATTACTCATTTTAATATTAATTTACTAGCAAGCTAATCTATTATCAGCATATTTGTACTATTAGTTTCACAGAATGAAAAAGCAAAATATCCTACTATTAATTTTAGTTTTTATTTCAACACATACGTTTGCACAAAATACTTGGTTAAAGAATTTTGGTTCTACTCAATTCGATTATTTTGATGCTATTTCCACTGATGATTCAGGTAATGTTTATGTGGCAGGTCGTATGGCTGGAAGCATTACAATTGGTGATACTACACTAAATAAAATTGGAGGTAGTTCTTACAGTTATTTCTTAGCAAAATTCTCATCTAACGGAAATTTTATTTGGATTGCAGGAGTTAATGTGGTCCCAAATCTAGAAATGGTAAGTGGCCTTGCCGTTGATAAGAATTTTAATGTTTACATGAGTATAAACGATCCAGGTACACTTTTTAAATTTGATCAAAACGGTACACAGCTTTTTCAAAAAACAATACAATCTTGGAAACCTAGATTAGGAAATGTGTTGGTTGATGATAGTAATAATGTATGGATTTGTGGTTCATTTAGCCAGTACAATTTTAGTTTAGATGGACTACCGGCAATGCCTCATCATGGGGGAACATCGTTATACATCGCTAAGCTTGATAGTAGTGGAAAAGCTAGTCTAGTGATACCTATTGGCTGTAATAGCATAAGTGCCAGGATGGGTAAAATTGCACTTCGAGACAGTTTGGTATATGTAACAGCTAATGGGCATTTTGATGTATACATAAAGAACGATACGTTTGCTGGTGCTAATATCATAACGGCTTGTTTTAACAAACAAGGTGATTATAAATGGGCACGTAAAATATTTCCAAGTACATCAACTAGCCTAGAGCATATTACCGATATTGTTGTTACTTCACAACACCAGGTTGTTATTGGTGGCTTGTTTTATAATCCAATTAATGTTTCTGGAACTATCTTAAGTAATGCCAACAATAAGCAAAATTTTTTCATGGCTTCCTATCAATATAATGGAAATTTAAAATGGGCGAAACAGTCTAATACCATTTATTCTACATGCAACGCAATTACGTTAACTAACGATGATAAAATTGCAGTGGCTGTAGATTATAATTTTTCCTTTTCATTTGGTGGGCAATCTGGGGGTGATGGTACCTCCAATAAGCGATATGCATTAATGATGAGTGTTGACGAAAACGGAAACGCCAATTGGATTAAAACATTAGGCCAGGTTGATTGGACTTATGCAACTGCTATTACAGTTGATAAACAAGGTAATTGGTATATGGGAGGGAACTTTCAATCAACTACAACAAATAGCATAGATGGTAATAATGTTAGGGTGGTTGGCGAAGCGGATGTGTATTTTATTAAAAACTTTTATTTACCTGCTCCAGGGGGTGCTACTCAATTTAGTTTTTGTAAAGATGGGAAACCAATGCAACTAGTGGCTTCTGGAAATGGTGTTAAATGGTTTTCCGATTCATTATTAACTCAACAGGTTTTTGCGGGTAATAACTTTACAACACAAATCGATTCAGCTGTTACTTATTATGTATTGCAAACACAAGGTGGAGCAAAAAGTTCCACTAAAAAAGTAACAGCATTTTCTTTCGCATTAACACCAATAAGCTTAACCCAAAGTGGAGATACCTTGTTCGTTAGTTCTACACAAGGTAAGCAATACAAGTGGTATAAAAATGGAACATTAATGAGCGGAAAAACCACATCAAGTATAGTAATTGCTTCAACTGGTAACTACCATGCACTGATGATTGATGGCAATGATTGCATTAATTATACAGATACCATAAACATGCAAGTAACAGGATTATTTGAATCACCAGAAATACAGGTAAGCCTCTATCCGAATCCCGCAAATGATATGTTATATCTTACAAGTGATGAAAACATTACAGAATTAAATTTTTATAACCTATCGGGCATCTTGGTAAATACATTACAAGGCCAGCAATTAAAAAGTTGCTCACTTAACAATTTGACCAATGGGTTATATATGGTACAAGTTAAAAGTAATAATGGCGTAGCAGTTAAGCGTATTTTAATACAGCATCAATTAAAGTGAACACTTGGCTGTAAAAATGCCTATCCTATCCACATGTGCTAACAAAATGTATGTAGGTTAGTTATGCCTTAATTGTAAAATTGAGGTATAAGTAATACGCATTATGGCATTAAGCAGATTTTGGTCGTACATCATTGTACTCAGCGCAATTTATATTTTTTACATGTTGGGTACTGGCCAAATATATACCCTAGGTAGTTTGGTTAATGGTAAACAAAACGACCCTACCATCATATCTGAGCTTGAAGCGATAAATCTACAACAAAGTGATACGGCTTTATTTGCCGTGTTGCAAGCCAATAAGGTATTTGCCAATGCAACTGGCGATAGTACTTATCAATTAATGGATAATGGAATTGTTCAAATTGCAGTTGGTAAACAAGCTGCTGATGGTATTTTCCCAACTTGTAAAAATACTATAATGGACATTTGGTTGCCCTTAATCGGTTACCTTACTTTTTTCTGTGGGTTGTTAAACCTATTAAACGATAGCAATGCCATTACTAAATTGGCTAACGTGCTTTCACCATTTTTTGCCAAAATATTTCCCGAATTACCCAAAGGCCATGCCGCATATGG
>CALPIR020000174.1 GCA_943323675.2 Chitinophaga pinensis
AACGACACCAACTATATATTTTTATACTTTGTTACCCAAAACCTGCCCAAAGGTTTAATTGGCTTGTTGATTGCCGTAATATTTTTAGCCGCTTGGGGAAGTATTGCTGCTGCGTTAAATTCGCTGGCCTCATCAACTGTAATTGATGTATACAAACGTTTGTGGTATCCCAACAAAAGCAATGAGCATTACTACCACGCATCGCGATGGATCACTTTGTTTTGGGGTATATTTTGTATTGCAACCGCAATGTTTGCCTCTCAATTGGGAAGTTTAATTGAGGCTGTAAATATTTTAGGTAGTTTATTTTACGGCACCATGCTGGGTATTTTTGTGGTGGCTTTTTATATGAAGAAGATTGGTGCAAGGGCCGTTTTTTATGCTGCTATCATTGCTGAATCAGGGGTGATTGCTGTTTATGTTGCAGACATTGTTTCCTTTCTATGGTTAAACGTAATTGGGTGTTTGTTTGTCATGCTATTTGCTCAAATTATAACTTGGATTAAAGCAGAGCAATGATTTAACTATAACGTTAATCAACTTGCTAATAAAACGTAATAATAAGCCTTGCTTATTTAGTTTAGATATTTACAAAAAAGGCTGCCTCGTTAAACGAGACAGCCTTTTTTATATTAATAACCAATTGCTGATTATTTCTTTTTGCCAGTACCTGCAGCTTTCCAATCTTCTAAAGCTTTTTCAACTTGCGCTTTGTACCAAAAACTCTCTAAGTTTTTATCACCCAATTCTTTTGCTTTTAAAGCATAAGCATAAGCATCTTTAGTCATGCCTTTTGCTGCCAAAATTTGTGCTTTAACCCAATTATTAAACCAATGGCTTTGTAGTGTTAAACTTAAGTTTACATACTCTAATGCTTTGTTGTAATCTTTTTGATCGAAGTAGTAACGAGCAGCATTGTTGTATTGTGACCACGTAGAACCTAAGGCTTTATCAATATTCTCTGCCGCTTGTTTACTTGTAGATAAAACAACTTTAAAGGTAATGCGAATTTTCTCCCACTCCATGTTAACAGCGGTAGACTCTTCTGTGAAATCACTGAAACTATATTGCAAACGTTCACGACTTTCAATGGTTTTAGGCGTAACTACAAAACGAACTAAATCATTTTCTTGTTTGTAAGAATCTTCAGAAGCATTTGCATCCTTATTGATAATTACCGTCCATGTTGCGCTGCTAGGAATCATAAAAATACTGTAAGTACCTTTGTTAATGATAGCACCTTCAACAGTAACATCTTTACTAAAAGTAATTTTTGTTGCTGCGTTTGCTCCTGCTCTCCATACTTTTTCAAAAGGCACTAATTCGCCCCAAATGTTACGGCCTTTAACTGCAGGACTGCTGTAATCAATAGTAATATCGGTTAAACCCACTTGTTGCATTACACTTGCTTTTGGGCTTGGTTGAGGCAATTGCAATTGTGCATTTGCCACTGATAACTGAAGCGCCATGGCTCCTGCTAATAATAGTTTTACTGTTTTATTCATATGTGTTTAATTATTGTTTGATATATAACCTAGTTAATTTTAAATGGTTTTACAAATTAGGTGTACGTCCACCATCCACAGGCACATTAATACCCGTAATGTATGAGGCGTACTCGCTTGATAAAAATGCAATAGCGTATGCAATTTCTTGTGGCGTTGCAAATCTACCCATAGGTATTTCGTCTGTCATTTCTTTGCTAACCTCTTCAATGCTATGGTTTTGTTTTGATGCCTTACTTTCAATAATCTGTTTTAAACGATCGGTTCCAGTAGCACCAGGTAATACATTATTTACGGTGATGCCATGTGGCGCCAACTCAAAGCTTAATGTTTTTGCCCAATTACCAACAGCTGCACGAATGGTATTTGATACCCCTAAGCCTTTTAAAGGTGCTTTTACCGAAGTAGAAATAACATTGATAATCCGACCATAACCACTGGCACGCATGCCATCAACAACTGCTTGTGCCAATACTTGATTGCACAATAAATGGTTGGTAAAAGCCGCAGTATATTCGTGTAATTCTGCTTCAATGGCCAAACCTGCAGGCGGGCCACCCGTGTTGTTTACCAAAATATGATACACTTTAGGTTGTTGCACTTTTTGCTGAATTTTTTCGCGTAAGTCTTCAGGCTTACTAAAATCAGCAGCAATGTAATCGTGCACTTGCCCTTTAGCGGTGTCTAAGTCACGTATAATACGGCTAAGTATACTTTCGTTTCTAGAAATCATGGTAACATTGGCACCCAACTGTGCCAATAACATGGCTGTTGCATTTCCAATACCTTTTGTTGCGCCACACACAATGGCATTTTTTCCTGTTAAATCTATATTCATAAAATATTTTAATGTAGGCTAGTAAAAAGCCTTTCTAATTTTTCTTTCTTTAGTATTTTTTGTCCGGTTTGCCCACTTGCCACTAACCGATCACCTATTTTAGCTTCAAAAGTGCAAATAACATGATTGCCTTCCAGCCTTTCAAATGTAGCGTTAAAATTAACGGTATTGCCTATTAAAGCCGGGCTATGATGATTAACATGAATAAATGTACCAATCCCTTCTTCATCTTCATCTTTCATGTCAATAACAAATAACCTACACACCCATTCGGCATCTCGGCCTAATGCAAATGTAGCATACACTGGATGAACCTGACCAGAATCAAATGTGGCAGTATCAAATTGCTCAACCGTTTTTGAGTATGTTTTTATGTCTCCGTTATTAAATAAATTTTTCATGTCAAGGTAATTTTGGTATCCGAATACTTGAAATGCTAAAACAGCATAACTGAATTGCCTTTGGCATTGCTAATTTCAGTTTTCGTGATTAAACAAATGCCTGCATCTCACTTAGTTTATGGTAAACTCCTTTTTGTGCAATTAAATCCGCATGTTTACCTGTTTCTATAATTTCACCTTGTTGCATTACCACGATCAAATCAGCATGTTGTATGGTACTTAGCCTATGGGCTATAACAATACTCGTTCTGTTTTTCATTAAGTTTTGAATGGCATCTTGCACCAAACGTTCGCTTTCGGTATCTAAAGCAGAGGTAGCTTCATCTAAAATTAATATCGGAGGATTTTTAAGCACAGCACGTGCAATGCTTAAGCGTTGACGTTGCCCCCCCACTCAATCGGCCACCTCTGTCGCCAATACTTGTGTGGTAGCCATTTTCCATTTTTACAATAAACTCATGTGCATTTGCAATTTTTGCAGCCTCAATAACAGCCTCTTCACTTACGTTATGCATACCAAACGCAATGTTGTTAAACACGGTATCATTAAACAGAATACTTTCTTGAGTAACAATCCCCATCATGCCATTTAAACTCGCTAACTTAACATCGCGGATATCTATACCATCAATTAAAATAGCCCCCTTAGTAACATCATAAAAGCGAGGTAATAAATCAGCCATGGTACTTTTTCCTGCACCACTCTGCCCTACCAAAGCAACCATTTTACCTTTAGGTATGGTTAAGTTGATGTTTTTTAACACCTCACGATCGGCATATTTAAAACTTACATTTTGATAGATGATCCCACCTTTTAATTCCCCCAAATCAATGGCGTTAGCTTTTTCGGTAATGGTAACTTCTGTTTCTAAAATAGTAAAAATACGCTCGCCACTGGCAATACCGCGCTGTATATTTGTAATTGCCGATGATATATTTTTTGCAGGTACCAATACTTGAGAGAACAAAACAATGTAGGTAATAAACTCACTTGCGTTTAATTCGCTTTGGTTATCAAGCACCAGTTGTCCACCATAAAGCAATACCCCTACAACCACACTTACTCCTAAAAACTCAGAAACAGGTGAAGCCAGCTCACGCTTGTTCCACATAGATTTTAGTACCGTGCGATAAGCACCGTTTTGCACATCAAATTTTTGTTGCACATAAGGCTGCGCATTAAAAGCTTTGATGATGCGCACACCACTTATGGTTTCTTCTATAATACTTAAAATATTTCCTAATAATTCTTGTCCAGTTTTAGCCTGTTTACGCAATTTACGAGATATAGTTGTAATGATTAATCCCGAAACGGGTAATACGATAAGGGTAAACAAGGTGAGTTTTACACTCATGGTAAACAATAAAATTATATAACCAATAATCATCAATGGCTCACGAAAAATTACCTGAACGGAGCTCACCACTGAGTTTTCAATTTCATTTACATCATTACTCAAGCTGCTCATCAAATCGCCTTTTCGTTGATCTTGAAAATACCCAACATGTAATTGTGTTATTTTACGAAATAAACCCTCCCTGATGTTTTTAACCACATAGGTACGCATGTTGGTTAACACACGTTGCGACCAATATTTAAAAACGTTTGCTAAAAAAACAGAAACCACAATTACACCACAAACAAACTTTAATGCACCACTTTGTCCGTAAAGCTTAAATATTTGATTGAAATAGTAGTTAAATATGGTTTTGGCATAATCAACACTCAAAGTAAACTCAGGCTTAACAACCTCTTCGGTTACTTCCACCTTTTCAAAAATTACATTTAGTAAAGGTATAAGTAAGGTAAAGTTTAACAACCCAAATATTACGGCAAGTACAGCCAATACAGCATATTTGGGCACAAAGCGGCTGTATGGTTTGGCAAAAGCAAGTAATTTAAAATATATTTTCATTGCAATAAGGCCTGCAATTTAGCTTTTTTGGCGAATAAATAAGCCCCAAATGGCTATGTCAAAAGGTTTATAAACCCGAATTACAATTACAAAGTGCGTATGTGTTTACAAAGCATGTTGCGCGTTTAGGCAATATATATCGCATGCCTTAGCGTTGGCTTGTATATTATTTGGCAATATACCAAAAGTGCTGATTACAAGATATTTGCCAATTAAGCATCTTCATTGCCTTATTAAGAAGAAATGTACAAAACAAAAGCATCCATTCAAACCTTATTAATTTGTACTATTGCATTAGCTGTAAAACAGCATGATTAAAGCAGGCAAATGAAATTTAAGAGCGGAAATAAAACTAAGAACATTGAGATAAAAGGTGCGCGTGTGCACAACCTTAAAAATATTGATGTTGAAATAAAAAGAAACAAACTTACTGTAGTTACGGGAGTTAGTGGAAGTG
>CALPIR020000175.1 GCA_943323675.2 Chitinophaga pinensis
CCTATCTGCCCTTTTAACCAACTCTTCATCTTTACGCAACAACAATAAAGCACGCAAATTAAGGTACAGCATAAATATTATTAATGCTAAGCCCATACTTGCTTTTAAAGTCATGTTGGCAAAGGTAAAATTAGGAATTTGTGTAAATGCTTTGGCAAAAACGGCAGCCAAGTATATACCTATAAAAACAAAGTTAATTTTGGCATGAAATATTTGACGCTTGCGGTTTTTAAAACTAAAAATAATATTCAATGTCCAACCAATAATTATGGAGACCAAAATAATTAAGCCATATTGAATCTCGCTGCTTTTTAATGTCCCATTTACATAATGGTTGAAATAAATAGCATTTAACGTATAGCCAACAGCTTGTCCATCAATAGATGTACTATCTGCGGCAACTACACCTGCTTCGTTTGTAGGATAACTAGACTGAAAATCGATAATTTTTCCTGTACAAGTGATTAAAGCCAGAACAATAATAGCAAAGAAATAAACTGTTTGAATTCGTTGAATCATATCAATAAATATTTAAGTGCAAATGTACCGCAAAATTTCAATTATCTAAAAAGATGATACATTTGCGACATGAAAGCGATACGCAACTGCTGCAAGCCGTTGCATTTTAAAACCAAATACAAAACATGAAAACAGTATACGTTGTTGATGCAATGCGCACACCAATTGGCAGATATGCCGGTTCTTTAAGCGCTGTTCGTCCTGATGATTTAGCGGCACACATTATTAAAGCCATTATTGCACGCAACCCGCAAATAGATATAAACGAGATTGAAGATGTGATTTTTGGAGCGGCCAATCAAGCAGGTGAAGACAACCGTAACGTAGCACGTATGGGTGCTTTAATGGCCGGATTGCCTACCACAGTTGGTGGTAATACGGTAAACAGATTATGTGCCTCAGGTCTACAGGCCATTGTTGATGCAAGCCGCAGTATAATGGTAGGTGATGGAGAAATATACATAGCAGGTGGAGTTGAAAGCATGACCCGCGCACCATTTGTTATGTTAAAATCGGATAGCGCGTTTGGACGCACCCCAGATATTGCTGATACCACCATTGGATGGCGTTTCACAAATAAAAAATTGGCTGCAATGTATCATCCTTTTACTATGGGTGAAACAGCTGAAAACATTGCCGAGAGATGGAAAATTACCCGCGAAGAACAAGATGCGTTTGCTCATTCTTCTCAACAAAAATATGCAGCAGCGCATGCTGCTAATAGATTCGCTAACGAAATAGCCCCCGTTGCTATTCCGCAGAAAAAAGGAGATGATTTGCTTTTTGATAAGGACGAACATCCGCGTTTAGGCACTATAGATGATCTTGCTAAACTTAAACCTGCATTTAAAAAAGAAGGTGGAACAGTTACTGCGGGTAATTCTAGCGGTGTAAACGATGGTTCCGCAGCGGTTATTTTGGCAAGTGAAGAAGCAGTAAAAAAATATAATTTAAATCCAATAGCAAGAGTAGTTGCACGTGGTATTGCAGGTGTTGATCCCGCTATAATGGGCATAGGACCTGTTCCTGCCACACAAAAAGCAGTAAAACGCGCAGGTTTAAATATGAGTGATATCGGTTTGTTTGAATTGAATGAAGCTTTTGCCTCTCAAAGTATCGCTTGCATGCGCGATTTAAATATAGACCCTGCTTTAGTTAATGTAAATGGTGGAGCTATCGCATTGGGCCATCCATTAGGAGCAAGTGGTGCACGTATATCTACTACCTTATTACACGAAATGCAAAAACGTAACATTCGTTATGGTGTTGCAACCATGTGCATAGGTGTTGGACAAGGAGTAGCGATAGTTTACGAAAAGATGTAAATCTGCATGCGCTACCTCATTCAATTAGCATACAAAGGCACCAACTACCACGGCTGGCAAAAACAACCTAATGTGCATAGTGTGCAAGGTGAACTTGATAGTAAATTAAGTACACTTTTAGCAGAACAAATTGAAACAGTTGGCTGTGGACGAACAGATACAGGTGTGCACGCAAAAGACTTTTATGCCCACTTTGATGTAACTAAAAATATTGACGAACAGTTTATCAAATTTAAACTGAATAACTTCTTACCTAAAGACATTGTTGTATATGATATACAAAAAGTAAGTGAGGAATTTAATGCCCGTTTTGATGCCGTTTGGCGCGAATATGAATATTGGATTACCCGCGAACCCAATCCTTTTTTACTAGACCAAAGTTGGTTCCAAAATGGCAAACTAAATTTGGACGACATGAATAAAGCATCCGCATTACTTATTGGTAAAAAAGATTTTGAGTCCTTTAGCAAAGTGCACACCCAAGTAAATAATTTTATTTGCGATGTAATGCATGCCAATTGGGAAATAAAGGAAAACAAATTAGTTTTTACCATTAGGGCAAACCGTTTTTTACGCAACATGGTGCGTGCTATTGTAGGCACTTTGGTTGATGTAGGAAAAGGTAAAATAACGGTTGATGAAGTGAATAATATTTTAGCAAGCAAAAACAGATGCGAGGCAGGCCATAGTGTACCTGCGCATGGGTTATTTTTAACACGGATTTATTATCCGCACATCACCCAATAAAATTAACTGTTTACAGGCTTTTTTACTATTTTGCGACTTAATACAAAATATGCAAACGGCCAACTCATCAACACATCACTCACACGGAAACTTAAACCTATTGGGTCGTGTTTATCAATTAGCCAAACCATACAAAGCAAAACTTTATACTGCCATTGCATTAACTATTGGTATGGCGTTTTTAGGTCCGCTGCGTCCATTTATTATTCAGTACACCATTGATAATTTTATTGCCAATAACAACCAAATAGGATTAATAAACATGAGTTTATTGTTGCTATTTATGTTGATTTTACAAGCAGGCATGCAAGTATGGAGTACCATATTAACAAATTACTTGGGGCAAAGCGTAATTAAAGATTTACGTATGCAGGTGTTTACATACTTAACTGGTTTACGCCTACTCTTTTATGACAAAACGCCTGTTGGAGCACTGGTAACCAGAACCATAAGTGATATAGAAACCATTGCTGATGTTTTTAGCGAAGGGTTGATAAACATATCAGGAGACATTCTACAAATTGTTTTCATTCTCATTTTTATGTTTGGCACCAACTGGCAACTTTCGCTGGTTAGCTTATCTGTGCTCCCTTTTTTGCTATATGCAGGTTATGTATTTAAAGAAAAGGTTAGGTTAAGTTTTGAGGATGTGCGTACCCAAGTTTCAAGATTAAACACTTTCGTGCAAGAACACATTCAAGGTATGCATATTGTGCAAATTTTTAACCGTGAGGAAAAAGAGCTTGAACGATTTAAAGAAATTAATGCAGAGCACAGGGATGCTAATATCAGATCGGTAATGTACTATTCGGTATTTTTTCCTGTTGTTGAAATCATCGCAGCTTTATCAACTGCTTTAATAGTTTGGTATGGCGCCAAAGGAGTAATACAAAATCATGCCTCTATTGGTAGCATAACTGCATTTATCATGTACATTAACTTATTTTTTAGGCCCATCAGGCAGCTTGCAGATAGGTTTAATACCATGCAAATGGGCATGGTTGCAGCAGGGCGTATTTTTAAATTGGTTGATGACGAAGAAAACATTGAACCAACAGGAACTATAAAAATTGAAAACCTTAAAGGCAACATTCAATTTAAAGAAGTTTACTTTGGTTATAACCCTAATCAATATGTTTTAAAAGATATTAGCCTTCAGGTTAATGAAGGAAAAAATGTAGCATTTATAGGAGCAACAGGCGCAGGTAAATCATCTATCATTAATTTATTAAGCCGATTTTACAACATTGAAAAGGGAGAGATTTTAGTTGATGGACATAAACTTGAGGACCTAGACATTAAAAACCTGCGCGCACAAATTGCAGTGGTATTACAAGATGTATTTTTGTTTAGTGGAAGTGTGATGGATAACATCAAACTAAACAACAAACACATTACAAACGAAGAGGTAATTGCCACCGCAAAACTTTTAGGCGCGCACGATTTTATTTCAAGATTACCCGATGGGTATAACCAAAATGTGCAAGAACGTGGTGCGAGTTTATCTGTAGGTCAGCGACAACTTATTTCTTTTGTTAGGGCTATGGTTATTAATCCAGCAGTGCTTATATTAGATGAAGCAACCTCATCAGTTGATAATGAAACCGAAGATGTTATTCAGAAAGCCATAGAAACCATGATGAAAGGAAGAACATCAATAGTTATTGCACATCGATTATCAACCATACAACATGCAGATGAAATAATTGTATTAGATAAAGGTATGATTGTTGAAAAAGGCTCGCACAAAGAATTATTAAACTTAAATGGCTTTTATAAAAAACTGTATGAACTTCAATTTGCCCCAAACCATGTTGCGAATTAGTTTACTGGTACTGTTTTGCAGTGGACTATTCGCCCAATCTGTTTTTGCGCAAAAGCAAAAAATTATCGATAGCTTAATGCTGGCCATCAAATCAACAAAAGATACGGCCTTGGTTGATGTATACAACGAAATATCATACGAGTATAAAAACATAGACATTGAAAAAACTTTGTTGTATGCTGATACCGCAATCATAAAATCAAAAAAAATAAACTACACACGCGGACTAGGTTATGCATATGCCAACCGTGGCAACTACTTTAAAAGTACAGGAGATAATGCGCAAGCTCGAGCATGTTATGTTTGGGCTTATATTCAACATCAAAAAATAGGGAATTTAAAAGGTATAGCAGCTACGTTAAATAGTTTGGCAAGCTTGCACTTTTTACAAGGAAAACTTACTAAAGCATTGTCAAATTTTATACAATCATTAACCATATCAAGAAAAATAAACGACCCCAGAGGCGAGGCTATTACCTTAAATAATATTGGTGTAATAAACCAAGAACAAAAAAATTACAGTAAAGCATTAGAGTATTTCGAGCAATCATACCATACATTTAAAGAAATTGGCGATAAAAAAAGCATGGCTGATGCCCTAAATAACATTGGTAATATTTACCATATTTTGGGTATTAACGATGATGCATTGCGGCATTATAATGAAGCCATGGCAACTTACATAAGCTCTGGAG
>CALPIR020000176.1 GCA_943323675.2 Chitinophaga pinensis
CACATTTGGTATAACTTAGCTGCCATGTTTAAATGGCTTCTAATTTCTATAGCCTTCTTGGTGTCCAGTCAAATCAGTGCACAACGTGTTTTGCATTTGTCTGATACGTTTCCAGTTTTTCAATTGCCAACCACAACGGGTGAAACATACACCAACGATAGCACATTGCAATACCCAACCATTTATGTTTTTTGGGCATCTTGGAGTTTAGCATCATTAGAATTATTGGATGAAATTAAACAACACTACCATGTTATTAACCCTACACGTAGGGGAGTTAAACAAATGTTTATTGATGTAGTTGATATTAGCATTGATACCAAGCCCGACTTACACCGCATAGCTGTGAAACGCGAAGGATGGCCATGGGAGCAACATGTAATTGATAGTAAAGGATGGGAATCAAGTGTATTAAATAACCTTGGAATAACTAAAATACCTACCTTGATTATAGTTGAAAAAAATAAAAAAATAATTGTAATCGACCCAGATATCAACCAATTGCGCAATACCTTAAGCAATATCAAACTCAATACATCTTTGTCAAATTGACATTTTATACAGTGATGGCAATGTATTTGCCCATTTGCACATGAAAACAAAATTTAAAAATCTTTTTAAAGGCATGAATCAAGAGCATACCAACGAAAACGCTATGAATAACAATGAAGAATTAAACGATAACCCTGCACATGATAATGTGGGTGGTGAAAATACGTCAGTAAATAACGAGGAAAACACGGCAGAAACGGCAAATGAGTCAGTACGTGATTTTGAAGCCGAATTATTAGAAAAAGACGACAAGTTTTTGCGCTTATATGCAGAATTTGAAAACTATAAACGCAGAACTTTAGCTGAGCGCATTGAGTTGTTTAAAACTGCTGGTCAAGAAATTATGTTGGCAATGATTCCTGTTTTAGATGATTTTGAACGTGCACTAAAAGCCATGGAAAATGCAACAGATGTTGCTTCTGTTAAAGAAGGTATTGACTTGGTAAGCCATAAATTTAAAAACACGTTGGTTGCTAAAGGGTTAAAACCTATGGAAAGTATTGGTCAAACCTTTAATGCAGATTTGCATGAAGCCATTACCAACATTCCAGCACCATCAGAAGACATGAAAGACAAGGTAATTGATGAAGTGGAAAAAGGATACTACCTAGGCGATAAAGTGATACGCTATGCCAAGGTTGTTGTAGGCGCTTAATATTAACCTTAACCTAATATACACAGTTTAAAAACATAATGTATTGAGCACAATCAACTAAATAAGTTTGTGGCAGTATAAAAAATACAATGGCAAAAAGAGATTATTACGAAATACTAGGAATTAACCGAAACGCAAGCGTTGACGAGATAAAGAAGGCATACCGCCAAATGGCTATCAAGTTTCACCCCGATAAAAATCCTGGTGATAAAGCTGCCGAAGACAAATTTAAAGAGGCCGCTGAAGCCTATGAAATATTAAGTGACCAAAATAAACGCGCCAATTACGATAGATTTGGTCATCAAGGCGCTAGTGCTGCAGGTGGTGGTTATGGCGGAGGCGGCATGAATATGGACGACATATTTAGTCAATTTGGTGATGTGTTTGGTGATGGAGGTAATCCTTTTGAATCTTTTTTTGGTGGCGGTGGAGGCAGAAGCGGAAGACGCAGCGGTGGAGTTAGAGGTAATAATGTACGTATTAAAGTAAAACTTACTTTAAAAGAAATTGCCGAAGGTGTAGAGAAAAAAGTGAAATTTAACCGCATGGTTACTGCCGATGGGCTAACTTTTAAAACTTGTACAACTTGTAATGGAGCAGGACAAGTGCGTAAGGTAACCCAAACGTTTTTAGGGCAAATGGCTACAACAAGTGTTTGCCATGCTTGTAACGGTGCTGGTAAAACGGTAGATAAACGTCCGAGTGGCGTTGGTGCAGATGGATTGGTAGGGAAAGAAGAAATAGTAAGCATAAACATACCTACTGGTGTTGCAGATGGCATGCAATTAAGCATGAGCGGCAAAGGTAATATGGGGCCAAACGGAGGACCTGCAGGTGATTTAATTATTGTTATTGAAGAAATAGATGATGCAGTTTTAAAACGTGAAGGCAACAATATTATGTATGATTTACATATATCATTTATTGATGCCGCAATTGGCACAATCGTAGAAATTCCAACGGTTGACGGCAAAGTGAAACTTAAAATTGATGCAGGAACACAGGGAGGTAAAATATTGCGTTTACGTGGTAAAGGCATACCTGAATTAAACTCACACCACAGAGGCGATCAATTGGTTCATATCAATATTTGGACACCGCAAAAGCTAACTTCTGATGAAAAGGAAATGTTGGAAAAGTTAAGAGATGCAGATAATTTTAAGCCCCATCCGGGTAAAAACGATAAAAGTTTTTTTGATAAAATGAGGGAATATTTCCAATAAATAAAAAAGCCCGCGGTTTTAACCGCGGGCTTTTTTATTTATTATATGTTGAAATTTACATTGCTGCGTACTTCTTTATTTGTTCATCTAAAATATATTCATTGCCTTCTACATATCCTTCATGCTTCCAAACAATGTTACCTTTTTTATCTAACAATATGGTGTATGGTACGTTGTTTACATTTAATGCACGTTTTAAATCTTCGTTAACATCAAGTAAAACATCAAAATCCCATGCTTGTCCATCAACATAAGGTTTTACTTTTAGTACATTTTTTGCATTATCAATAGATACCGCAACTAAGTTTACATTATACTTTTCTTTCCACGATTCTAATAAGTTATCGTTTATGTTGGTTAATTCCTTTTTACAAGGGGTGCACCATGTTGCCCAAAAATTAATAACAGTAATTTGTCCTGTTTTAGCATAGTCTGCAACATTTTTATTTTTACCATTCACATCTTTTAAAGTAATGTTGGGTAAAGTTTGCGGGGCTTCTGCAAATACCGTTACAAAAAGTATTAACGATAAGGCAAGTAAATTACGTTTCATAATGATTTAAAGTTTAAATGATGTTGTAAATGTATAAAAAATCATGATAAATAAAACATACATCGTGCCAAATCATTGTTAACAACGATTTATGTGTGTTATCCTCAAAGCAAATATATTTGATGCTCCATATATTTTATATTCCCAATTAGGTAAAGCTATGATTAAAGTAGGTATATTTTTCGGTGGATCTTCGCGTGAGCGTGAGGTGAGTTTTGCAGGCGGACGCACCGTGTACGATAATTTAGATAAAAACCTGTTTGAAGCAGTTCCCATTTTTGTGGATAGCTTCAACAACTTTATTCTTCTTAATTGGGAGTTTATATACAAAGGAAGCATCCGCGATTTTTACCCAACGGTAAGTGCTTTGAAACACCAAAATAAGCCAATTCAGATTTATGCCGAAAGTTTGCCTGAAGCGCATCAAGACAACGGAAGAAAAATTGCCGCACAACTTGGTAAAATACTTAAGCCCGAAGAGTTGGGTCAGTACATGGATTTTGCCTTTTTAGCTTTGCATGGTATGTATGGCGAAGACGGCACCATACAAGGGTTGTTAGAGTGGTTCGATATTCCTTACACTGGTTCGGGTATTATGCCAAGCGCTATTGGAATGCACAAAAAAACGCAGAAAACCATGCTGCAACATGCAGGGTTTAATAGCCCTAATTTTTTAGGTATTACCAAACAAAATTGGCAATCTGCAGACAGAAAAAAAATACTGGCCGATGTTAAAAAGCAAGTGGGTTTACCTTTTGTAATTAAACCAGCAAACCAAGGTTCATCAGTGGGGGTAAGCGTAATTACCGAAACCAATTTGCACGATTTTGAACGTGCTGTTGATGCTTCATTCTTTATTCAAACCCTTGAAAAAAAGCATTGGGTTGGTTTATCGGAGGTTGAAAAATTGGCGTTGTTGCAAAAAATAGCTGATGTAAAGGAAGGCATTTCTTTTCCATTATTAGCAGAAGGTAAACTGGTTTATAACCCCGATCAGTTGTATGTGTTATTGGATAAACACTTTACTAAAAAATCAACCCTAAAACTAGAAAGTATATACAGCGAAACCGAATGTTTAATTGAAGGTTTTATTAAAGGCCGCGAGTTTAGTTGTATAGTAATTAAGGATGAAAACGGCCATGCAATAGCCTTACCACCAACCGAAATAGTAAAGGGAACAGAGGTTTACGATTACCGCAGCAAATACTTACCAGGCTTATCGCGCAAAGTAACTCCTATAGATATTGCCGAAAAGCAAGTACAAAAAATACGTAAAGAATGTGTGCGTTTGTTTGAGTTTTTTAAATTTAATACCTACGCCCGTATTGATGGATTTATAACCGCTAAAAACGAAATATTTTTAAACGACCCGAATACCACATCGGGTATGATGCCTTCATCATTTTTCTTTCATCAAGCAGCTGAAATTGGATTAAACCCTTCGCAATTTTTAACTTATATCATACGTACTTCATTGGCAGAAAGGGTTGCTAACAGTCCTGTTCATTTTCATTACCAACAGTTGTTAAATGGTTTAGATACTGCCATTAAAGCCAATAAAAAACAACAGCAACAAAAGAAACGTGTGGCTGTATTTATGGGCGGTTACAGTACCGAGCGACACATAAGTGTAGAAAGCGGACGAAACATTTACGAGAAATTAGCATCAAGTAGCAAGTACCAACCATTTCCTGTTTTTGTAACTGGTGATGAAAAAGCACATACGCTACATGTTATTCCTATTAACGTTATGCTAAAAGATAATGCAGATGATATACGCGAAAAAGTATTTCATTTTAAGCGTGCGGCAGTGGTCGAAAAAATAATTGTGGAGTGTAAATCTATTATAGAAAAATACGGCAATTCGAAAAATTTGTTTGTACCTAAACAAATTAATTACAAGCAATTGGCTAAAATGGCCGATGCCGTATTTATTGCTTTACATGGCCGACCAGGTGAGGATGGAACGGTGCAAAAGGAACTAAACAAATTACGCATACCTTACAATGGTTCTGGTGTTGAAAGTTCGCAAGTTACCATCAATAAATTTGAAACAAATAAGTTGTTACGTGCCAAAGG
>CALPIR020000177.1 GCA_943323675.2 Chitinophaga pinensis
ACCATTGGCAATACAATCATCCATGCTAGGAATTTACGTTCAAATTTCATATGCATAAAAACAGACACGATAAAGAATGCTTTTACTACTCCAAGTATAATGAATACCCAGTTTCTAAACATAGTTGGATCTAAAGCAAAGTATAAAGCGATATCAACCAATGTGAAAGCTAAAAGAATCCAAAATGTTTTCCAAATTTGGGACTTCATATCTGCTGGAGACTCTGTATGCTCTAGATGTTCTACTGTATGTGCTGACATAATACTGTAATTTTAAATTAATCGGTTAAAAAATGAGTTAATGAGTAATTAGATAAGATAATAGAAAGTAAAAACGAACACCCAAACCAAATCTACAAAATGCCAGTATAAACCAACTTTTTCAACCATTTCATAATGGCCACGTTTTTCAAAAGTTCCGTTCAATACCTGAATAAATATTATAATATTTAACACTACACCACTAAAAACGTGCATACCGTGGAAACCTGTAACAATAAAAAACAAGTCTGCAAATGCCACTGGTCCGTATTCATTCATTGATAAGCTAGCTCCATGAAATATAGACCCATCAGCCATTACTTTACCAGCTTCAGATCCTGTAATGAATTGTGACCACTCCCATGCTTGACAACCCAAGAATGCTGCACCACCAATAATGGTTAAAAACATATATCTGGCAACTTCTTTTTTAGCCATTCTATGACCGGCTTCTACTGCCAATACCATTGTTACTGATGAGAAAATTAAAATGAACGTCATTAAACTAACGAACATTAAAGGCAGGTGCAAACCATGTAAGAATGGAAAGTGATTAAACACATGATCTGGTGAAGGCCAAGGTGTTTCTAAATTGCCTGAAAAGCTGTATCGGACAAATCCGTATGAAACCAATAAAGACGAGAATGTGAATGCATCAGATAGCAAGAAGATCCACATCATTAATTTACCATAGCTAATGCTAAATGGAGACTTTCCGCCTCCCCATTGTGATTTAGTGTCTGTTGTTAAAGTAGCTGAGTTTGCCATATATTAAATGTTCTATTTTCTGTAAAATTATCTGTTCAACAATAAGAAAAAGTAAAGATAAATCCATGCTGCACCTAAAAAGTGCCAATAGGTAACGCATAAATTTAAGCTTAATATGTTCTTTTTGTGCACGTTTAAATAAAAAGCTTTTCCAATTATCACCAATAAAAATATTATTCCTCCTAGCATATGAGCTAGATGTACGCCTGAAATAACGTAAAAGAAAGATTCTGAAGGATTACCTACTAAGTGTACGTTATTTGCAACAAGAGCTTTCCAACCCAACCATTGGCTAATGCAAAATGTAATTCCCAATAATAAAGTTACCAGTAGTGAAATTTTAACTTGACCCAATTCATCACGTTTGGCAGCACGGTAAGCCCATTGAATTGAGGCGCTACTTAATAGAACAATTATTGTGCTATATGCGAATAAAGTAGGAATATCAAATAACAACCAGTTCCCTTCTCCTCTGCGCACAATGTAAGCACTAGTAAAACTGGCAAATAGCATTACGCTCGCTACAATTAATAACCAAACCACAAATTTTGATGGATTAATTATTGGAGGTGTATCGTTTAAGTTTTGTTGTTTTTTTATTGTTGCCATCATATTGGTTATATTTTATCAAATAAGTAAGCGAATTGTACCAGAGGCAAGTATAAGAAAGATGCAAACATCAAACGTTTAGCATCTTTATTGTCACATGTTTTATATAATCTAAATGAGAAGTAACTAAGCATTAAACCACCAGCAATTGCAACAATACCTGAAATTAATCCTGTAAATCCTTCAAAGGTTGGCATTAAACCGATAGGCAATAAACAGATTGTAAATGCTAAGGTTATTAATGCCGATTTTTTGTCTTTAGCATATGTAGGTAACATTTTAAATCCTGCACGTTTATAATCGTCATCTAATATCCATGCAATACTCCAGAAATGTGGGAATTGCCAAAAGAATTGAACGCCAAACAATATCAATGCTTCATAGGTTAAAGCTCCACTAAAAGCAGTATATCCTATAAGGACTGGTAAAGCACCCGGAAAGGCTCCGATAAAAACCGAAATAGGGGAGATGCGTTTCATTGGTGTGTAAATGAAGGCATACATAATCAATGATAGTGCAGCAATTCCACCTGCTAGTGGATTTAAGTAATAACCCATTAGCAATACACCCGTAATTCCCATTAATGTGCTTGCAATAACTGCTTCAGTAACGCTCATGCGGTTTGTTGCCACTGGGCGATTTGCTGTGCGCACCATTAGTTTATCAAAGTTTTTTTCAATAATTTGATTAATGCCGTTTGATGAACCAGTAACCAAAGTGCCTCCAATTATAAGGATAAACATATCAAACCAAATTATACCTTGGTTAAAGGCTGCAGTTGCATAAGTAATTACAGCAGATAATACCACCAAAAAAGTTAAACGTGTTTTAACTAGTTGGTTGTAGTCGGTTACTTTTTGAGAAAAGTTACTAACTGCAATGACTTGATTTTGGCTTATGTTTTCCAATTTATTATTTGTTATGCTTTTTATGCATGAACTGTTTTTACTCGTGAAAATAAAACGATGGCTATAAAGAGTTGCATTCCACAAATTAAACTGCCCACAAATAAGTGCACACTTTGTATTTGGGCCGGGAAACCAATGTTATCTAGTACCTTACCACTTAGTATTTGTGCTCCTATAAGTAAAAGCAAAGCAAGTACTGATTTATAAATAATGCTATTCCTTTCGAATGCCAATCTGAATTTATAAACCATAAGTATGGTAAGAATAGCACTAACAGCAGAGAATGTCCTATGGAATTTAAAAATGTTACCAAGCAAATCAACCCAATGGGCTCTATTTTGTTCACCGGTAACTAATGCCACTGCATCTACATTTTCTCTAACTTGTGTTCCGCTTACGGTTTGAATTGCAGAAACAATGAGAACTGCAATCATTATCAACTTCAATGAACGATCGTTGTTTATCTGAAACACATCAAATTGTTGTGATTTGGTAATGGTATAAATTAATATTCCCACTATTACCAAAGCTATAACCATGTGAATGGTCACCATCCAATGTGCCAGATTTGTTGCAACTACTTTTGCTCCAATCCAACCCTGAATTCCGGTAAGTAACAATGCTGTAAAGCTTAGCCAAAATACCGAAGGGTTAGTTTTAAGATAAGGTATTGCAAAAAATACAGTGAGTGCTATGAATAATCCGGTTATGACACCTATTAATCTGTTTATATATTCAATCCATGTTTTGTAAACGTCAAATTCGGCTACGTCATGTGTTGAAGATTTAAACAACTCCCTGTAATTTTCGGGTAACTCGCTTACGTTTGTCGGTGGAACCCATTTTCCGAAACATTTCGGCCAATCAGGGCAACCCATACCGCTACCTGTGCTGCGAACTAACCCACCTACAAAAATCAAAAAGAAGACTGAGGCTATAGTAAGGATACCAAACCGTCTGAATCTTATTTCTGATTTCTGTTGATTATTCATCATTTTACTTAGCAATGCTAAATATTACGATTTGGTTTTTATGCTTCTTTACTTTCTACCAATGGCATGGTAGTGTTTTTCAAATCTAAATAAACCGCTTTAGGTTCATCTAATGGATCTGTTTGATCTGCATCAGGTATATTTTGTGGGATGTAATCCAACTCTGATCCTGGTTTGCTGTAATCATAAGGCCAACGATAAACATAAGGAATATCACCTGGCCAATTACCATGTATATGTTTAACAGGTGCTGTCCATTCCAATGTATTAGAATGCCAAGGATTTTGTGGTGCACGTTTACCTCTAAATATACTTCCGAAGAAATTAATCAAGAATAAAAGCTGTGCTGCTCCACCAATAATTGCAGCTATTGTTACAAATTGGTTCATGTCAACAAATACATTAAATTGATCATAAGCAGTATTTGCATAATATCTACGAGGCACACCAGCTAATCCCATAAAGTGCATAGGGAAGAATACGCAATATGCAGAAACCAATGTTAACCAGAAATGCAAGTACCCTAATGTGTTATTCATCATTCGGCCAAACATTCTAGGATACCAATGGTAAATGCCACTTAACATACCAAATATTGCAGCACTTCCCATTACCAAATGGAAGTGGGCTACCACAAAGTAGGTATCGTGTAAGTTTATATCTAATGCTGCATTACCAAGATAAATACCAGTTAAGTCACCAGATATAAAGAAGGACACCAAGCCAATTGCAAACATCATAGCGGGAGTTAACTGTAAGTTACCTTTCCATAAAGTAGCCATATAGTTAAATGTTTTTACTGCTGATGGAACTGCAATTATCAATGTTCCCAACATAAATACCGAACCTAAGAACGGATTCATACCTGTAATAAACATATGATGACCCCATACTATAAATGATAAGAATGCGATAGCTAAGATCGAACCAATCATTGCACGGTAACCAAAAATCGGCTTACGTGAGTTGGTTGCAATTACCTCAGATGTTATACCTAATGCAGGCAACAAAATAATATATACTTCAGGATGGCCAAGGAACCAGAATAAATGTTGATATAGCACAGGGCTACCTCCAACGCGTTCTATACCACCTGCTAATTCTGCAACAATTTCGTTCAAATAGAAACTTGTTCCAAAACTACGGTCGAATATTAATAATAAACCAGCACCTAATAATACTGGAAAAGATAATAAACCTAATACTGCTGTAATTAAAAATGCCCATATGGTTAATGGCAAGCGAGTCATTTTCATACCTTTTGTACGCATATTTAATACAGTAGTGATATAATTAATACCACCCAATAAAGCAGATGCGATAAAAAGTATAATAGCCACTAGCCATAAAGTCATACCTGTACCAGATCCCGGAATAGCTTTGGGTAAAGCCGATAAAGGAGGATACACAGTCCAACCTGCCGATGCAGGCCCCCCATCAACGAACAGTGAAGATAACAACACTATTGAAGACAAGAAGAAGAACCAGTATGATAGCATATTCATGAAAGGCGAAGCCATATCAC
>CALPIR020000178.1 GCA_943323675.2 Chitinophaga pinensis
ATGATTTTACCTTTTACAAAAATTATTTTTTTAGGCGTTTTATCTTCCAACCATTTTTGAACCAACTCATCAGCCAACACCACAGGCTCAATTTCAGACTGAGTCGCACTTAAGCTAAACTCAATATTAGTGCGATGTTTGCCATTAATAGATATTGGATAATTAAAACTGTCTTCTACCAAATACTCGGCATCAAATATTGGGAATAGGGCATTTACAATTGAATCAGAATTGCCCAAAGCCGTCCACAACTCTTCGGTTATATGAGGAGCGTAAGGATGCAAACAAATCAACAAACTTTGTAAAACTTCGTGTTTGTTACATTTTAAATCCATCAACTCATTTACACAAATCATAAATGCAGGAACCGAAGTATTGAATGAAAAATGCTCAATATCCTCGCCTACTTTTTTAATTAACTTGTGTATTGATTTAAGTTCTTTTTTATCCGCGGATTCTACACTAACAAGTATATTTCCGTCTACATCATAAAACAAACGCCACAATTTTTTAAGGAAACGATGCACCCCCTCTATTCCTTGTGTGCTCCATGGTTTACTTTGTTCTAATGGGCCTAAAAACATTTCGTATAAACGTAGGGTATCGGCTCCGTAATCGGCAACAATGTTATCGGGCGTTACAACATTGTGCTTCGATTTGCTCATCTTTTCAACTTCACTGCCACAGATGTATTTACCTTCTTCTAAAATAAACTCCGCATTTTTAAAGTCTTCGCGCCATGCTTTAAAAGCTTCAATATCTAATTCATCATTATGAACAATGTTTACATCAACATGAATTGAAGTGGTTTCAAACTGATTTTTCAGGTTTAGGGATACGAATTTTTCTGTATTCTTAATCCTGTAAACAAAATTACTTCTACCCTGAATCATTCCTTGGTTGATGAGCTTTTGAGCAGGTTCATTAACTGGAATAAATCCCCTATCAAACAAAAACTTTGTCCAAAAACGAACGTATAACAAATGACCCGTAGCATGCTCGCTTCCACCCATGTATAAATCCACATTACGCCAATATTTAACAGCATCTTGACTTACAAAATCTGTATTATTTGTGGGATCCATGTAACGTAAAAAGTACCAGCTGCTACCTGCCCAACCTGGCATCGTAGTGGTTTCTATGGCATAACCTTCGGTATCAACACAACCTTTTGTTTCGTTCCACATCCATTTTTCGGCACGAGCCAATGGAGGTTCTCCATCTGCGGTTGGTAAAAACTTATCAACCTCTGGTAATACCAAAGGCAATTTATCTAAAGGAATACAGTGTGGCATTCCGTTTTTATAGAAGATAGGTATTGGCTCACCCCAATAACGTTGTCTACCAAAAATGGCATCGCGCAAACGGAAATTGGTTTTACCTTTTCCATGTAACCCAAGCTCTATGTGTTCAATGGCTTTTTTGATGGCCTCTTTTACTTCTAGCCCGTTTAAAAAATCAGAATTGGTTAACTGGCCTTCTTTTGCATCATACGAAGCAGCATTTAAATCGTGATCTGCGGGTATTTTTACTACTGGTAAAATGAGTAGATTAAAGTGTTTTGCAAAGGCAAAATCGCGACTATCGTGAGCTGAAACGCCCATTACAGCGCCAGTTCCGTAACCTGCCAATACATAATCGGCTACCCAAATCGGTACTTCTTTACCTGTAAAGGGATGGATTGCATACGATCCGGTGAATGCTCCGCTTACACGTTTCACATCAGCCATTCTATCCCGTTCACTGCGGTTTTTGGCTTGCTCAACATAATGCATCACATCATTCACGTAATCGGCTTCTAGCAGGTCTGCTAAAAACTCGTATTCAGGAGCAACTGCAATAAAACTTACACCAAAAATGGTATCAGGTCTTGTGGTAAATACTTCAATATCAAATGCTTTATCTTGCACTTTAAAATGTACACTTGCACCTTGAGATTTTCCAATCCAATTGCGTTGTGTTTCTTTTAAACTTTCGGTCCAATCAAGCCCTTCTAAATCGTTTAATAAACGTGCAGCATAAGCAGTAATGCGCATGCTCCATTGTTTCATCAGTTTACGCTCAACAGGGTATCCGCCACGTTCGCTCAAGCCATCTTTTACCTCATCGTTACTTAGCACGGTACCTAATTGCGGACACCAATTTACGTATGCTTCACTTAAATAAGCTATGCGGAAACCAGAAAGCACTTCTTCGCGTTTCTCTTCGCTAAAGTTAATCCAATCTTGTGCGGTAAATGCGGGAAAATCTAATTCAATGCCTCCAGTTAATACGCTATCATCAACTTTGCCAAACCCATGTTCACTAAACTGTTTGGCTAATGTTTCTATAGATTCGGCTTTATCGGTATTGGGGTTATACCATGAATTATATAATTGTATAAAAATCCATTGTGTAAATTTGTAATAATCAGGATTAGACGTGCGTACTTCTCTGTCCCAATCATAGCAAAAACCAATTTTGTCCAATTGATCGCGGTAACGCGCAATGTTATTTTCTGTTGTAACAGCGGGATGCTGGCCAGTTTGTATGGCATATTGTTCGGCAGGTAAACCAAAACTATCGTAACCCATTGGATGCAATACGTTAAATCCTTTTAGGCGTTTGTAACGTGCATAAATATCGGATGCAATGTATCCTAAAGGATGCCCAACATGTAAACCTGCACCACTCGGGTATGGAAACATACTAAGCACATAGCACTTAGGTTTGTTGGGGTTTTGGGTAACTTTATATACTTGTTGGGCTCTCCAATTGTTTTGCCACTTCTGCTCTATCTCGGTAAAATTATACTCTTTCATCATTAAAATAGGTAATGGTTTAACTAAGGCAAAAACCTACACTACAAATCAAACCACAAACAACTTTTATCCTCTGTTTTTGGGATTATTAGGGTTGTTGCGAAAACGATTACTGTTGCTGCCACTGCCGCCAGTGCCTTGGTTAGTACGATTTTGTTGGTTACTGCCACCACTTTGGTTGCTGCGGTTGCGGTTTGGTTGATTGCCACTTCCTTGACGGAAATTGCGGCTACCACCACCTTGGTTACTACCTCCACTTGGTCGGAAATTACGGTTACCAACTCCACGACTTTGATTTTGTAAAGCATTAAACTGCACATCTTCTTCGGTGGTTAAACGTATGCGCCCTTCGCTTAGTAATTCTAAATGTGATAAAATTTCTTCATCACTTAATTGCTCCTCGTTCCAGTTTTTACAAGCCTGTTTCATAAACGAACCAATCAAGTTAATAAAACCAACTTTGGTCGGCCCTTCGGGCATTTCACCTGCACGCCCAATCATTTGTTCTATGTTTTTACCATAAAAACGGTACCTGATTCTACGTTGCGGATAATTCATGATTGCCGGTTTAAGGGCAACACTTTCTCGCGTTGGAATGGGATATGGAGAATCTACATCTAATTTAAAATCACTGATTACAAATAAGTGATCCCATAATTTGTGTTTATAGTCGGCTACATCACGCAAATGCGGATTAAGCATGCCCATTAACTGTATTAAAGCTCCTGCTAGTTTGTTACGTTTTCCTCTATCGGGTTCGGCAACGGCCACTTCAACCATTTTTTGAATATTGCGACCGTACTCTGAAATTTGCATAAACCCGCGATCTGTATTGTACTCGGGCATTTCCACTTGGTATTTCATCAAAATAAATTTCTTGTGTAAGCAACATAGCCGAAAAGGCTTGTTGTAATTAATGCTTGCAATTTAAAGGATTTAAGACAAATATGATAAAGTTTTTTTCGGATAATTAATCGCCATAAACCTCATGCAATTTGATATTACATGCCATTATCAATCAGTACACTTAACTAACCTTCAATACTTCTAAAAGTGATATTCACCCTAGGCTTGTTAACTTTAGTAGTTGGAGGCAAACGGTGTAACCAATGTGTTTGTGTGGTGTCTTTCATTACCAATAAACTACCGTGTTCTAATTGTAGCGAAACAGTTTCTTTATTGGCCTTGTGTTTAAAGGCAAATTTACGCTCTGCTCCAAAACTTAACGATGCAATTGCACCATCCTTTTTCAAATCCTTTTCAGCATCGCTGTGCCAAGCCATGCCTTCGTTTCCGTTGTGGTATAAGTTCAATAAACACGAGTTAAATTGTGCACCTGTTTTCATTTCAACCAATTGTTTTAGTGCCAACAACTCGTTTGTAAATGGTAAGGCATATTTGGTGGTTTTAGAGTAAGTATATGCATATGATTTATCGCCATACCAAGCCACTTTACGGGCCGTTATTATTTTTTTACCCATAATAATGGCCTCATCATTTCGCCACTCTATTCTACTTAACAAGGCATTTAAGTAATAATCAGCATCTGCTAAAGGCATGCATATGCCATAGTAAATTACGTTACCATCAAAAGGTAACAAATTGGTATTGGTGCTAGTTGTGCCAAATAAATCCATTGCGTTAATTTATACTAATTTAGCTATTCTAATAAAAAGATACATTTCACTTTGGGTTGATGTTCATTTAACCTACAATTTTGAAGGTTAAACACAAACTAAACACCAAGCTTTTCTTTTTAACAAACATTAACCAACTGGTTGCATTAAAAGTTTGCCTAATTTATGCAGTAATAACGCTGTTTCACTTCATACAACCTAATAAACATAAAATAAATGGAGCATCAAAACCATACATTGCAAAACAAATGGTATTACATTAACCCAATACCATATTATATTTGACAACCAAAATTAATATACATGATTCAAACCAAAGGATACGCAGCATTTAGTGCTACCACAGATTTAAGTTCATTTGATTTTACACGCAGAGACGTAGGCGCACATGACGTATTAATTGAAATACTTTATTGCGGTGTTTGCCACAGCGATTTGCATGCAGCACGCAACGAGTGGAATAGTGCAATTTACCCAATTGTACCTGGTCACGAAATAGTTGGAAAAATAACTGCTGTAGGAAATTTGGTAACCAATTTTAAAGTAGGTGATTTAGCCGGTGTGGGTTGTTTTGTAGACTCTTGTCGTACTTGCCCTAATTGTCAAGA
>CALPIR020000179.1 GCA_943323675.2 Chitinophaga pinensis
CCCAATGCCGCAGGCGTTGCTCTGTGCTTCTCAAAATCTGTAATAGGCTATGCTCAATTCTTCGCAAGACTGTTCAACCAACTCAGCGTTTTCTTTTTTACCGCAGAGGTTTTCGCTGAGTTAATAGGACTTTAAAGTCTAATACTTCTGAGGTAAAAGAGTTTGCTTCGCAAAGTTACAGCTTGTTCTAGTGACCCGAGTAATCGGTTTCTTGAAAGAGGTTGGAGCGAGCATGGAGATTGTGAGTTCAGCAAAAATATATACTAGACTTAAACAGCCCTCTTCTCGATATACCCGATTCGTTATCGGGGCACTTGAACAGGCTGATAACTCTCCAATAAATTTTTCTTAAAAGTTAAACGCTCCCCAATACCAAAGGCATTGCTCGGCATACTCTCAAATTTGTTTAGCGACTATACTTGAATCTTCGCAAGACTGTTCACCCAACTCTGCGTTTTCTGTTTTTGCCGCAGGCGTTCCTCAGTGCCTCTTTTTATCGAATTAGTGCTGCTTAATTCTTTACGCGATTGTTCACCTAACTATGTGTTTAAAAATAAATGGATAATATTTTATGGCGTTTTTTATTGAAGCATAAAAGTTTGTCGAGCTAACTCTTTTCCATTAACAACAATAGCTAAAATATGCTCTCCCGCATAATGTTTGCGAGTGGTTAAATCAGCAAACTTGTGTGTACGTTTTAATCTTAATTGTTGTTCAGGATTTACAGTATAAGTTCCAATTTGAAATACTTTTGGCGTTTGCTTTCCTGTCGATTTTATAAAATAAATAATATACTCTACCCTTATTTGGTGTGCTGTATTATCCAATAAAAGGATGGTGGTTTCATACGTGAATTCATCACCAATTTTCAATATCGATTCCGAAACTTTTAACTGAGTAACTTTGGCATTCACCATATCATTAATTCCAAATAACCGAAGTGCGTTTACATTCCCTTGTTTAAGTAATCCTCTACTGGCATGTTTTACTATCCAATCAGTTTCTTTGGTTTTACCCTTCCAATCATTAGCTATTTGTAATACGAGGTCTGGGTGGTCTTTAGAAATATCATTTAAACAATTTGCAGTACTTTTTCTTACATATTCACTTACATCGTTTTTTAATAATTCTAAAACGGGTAAAATAGGAGTGGGGTCTTTTTTAAATGCTGTTAAAGCCATAGCCCAAGGTAATCTTGGCCTTATTCCTTCACTGGCTAATCTGCGTACATGGTCATTTTGATGTTGTGCCCATTTAATGTGTTGTTTCAACATTTCTTTGGGGTATTTAATAATAAAAGACCTAACGGCAAACTCGCTGCTGCTGTATTGAGTAAAAAGTTCCAACGCCTTTATAGAAGTTGTTAAATTATCTAGTCCGTAAACTTCTATAAAATCAGGGAAAATCATGGCAGTAAATCCCTTAAATTGTGGAGCAACTTTAGATAGTATTTCTATCTGTTGTTGGTAGGGTAAAGGAATGTGTTTGTTTATGCAATCAGTGATATGACGCATGCGTTGTTTTAGTTCCTTTTCATCCCAAGTATTATTAAATACATCCTCAATAAATCCTTTGCTATTAAATGGGCTATAAAATTTTTCTATCATTATAGCAAGCGAGTCAATAAGTGCTGAGCTAAATAATTTTTTTAACGGTTCGGCCATGTATTAAAATAAAAAAGGAGAGACAAATATAAAGTGCCTCTCCTTTTTAAGGTAATAATTTTTTGAGATACTATTTTACAGTAATAGGAATTTCTAATGCTGTTAAAATATCTGTTTTGTCTCTTGATACGAAAACTACAACATTGCAGTTTTCAATAACAACAGCTCCTCCACCTTCAGTGGTTGTTCCATTGTAATCTGCAGGAACTGAATAGGTATAAGTTTTGCGAACTTTAGCTCCAACTGTTTTAGCATCAGTAATTACCTCACCCCATTGGCCGGTAATTAAATGACGTAATACGTGATTTTGCTCATAAGGATCAGTTGTTGCCCCCGATTGTTTTGACATTAATTTACTTTGAATCAAAGCTACATTAATGTTATTTTGAGCACTTTCTTCAGCTGTGTAATAACCATCAACCTTAACAGTTAATTCTCTTGTTGTTGAATTAAATTCAGCTTTAGCTCCTAAATTTACAGGTGAAGGCATTGCATTAATGGCTTTTGCAGCAGTTGCCCATGAGCCACGGCTCATTGCAATACCACCAGAAATTTGTGGAGATACTCCTAAATCTGCAGCTTTAACACGGTTTATAGTACCAGCAGGGTATCCTGCTACTGATGATTGAGCAATTAAGGCGCTACCAAAAGCAGTTGTGAAATTAGCCCAACCTGTTGCTGGTGAAGCATAAGATCCACCGTGAACTGCTAGGATAATAAATTTGTCGCCACCTAATTCTTGCTGTGCGGCAGTGGCTCTTACGTGTCCGTCAGGGCAATAACCGCATCTAACTCCTGTAAAATCTTCCAATACAGCAACGCGCATGCTTGCTGCAGTAGATGCTAAAAATGGATCCTCAGTTGTAGTATTTGGTTTAGCTTCTTCTGTTTTGGCATCATCGCAACCAGTTACAATTATTGATGTAAGTGCTATTGCGAAACCTAATTTTAAATAATTCATTTTCATGCTAAGTATATTAAAGTTTGTAAGTACAATTTATTTAAAGAAATTATAAATACAAGTATATGTGTAAAAAAAAGTTAAAAGTGGTATCACGCCTACAAAATATTGGGTACGTCTAGATATGAATTGGCGTAATTGATATTATAATTATTTTTTTTACTTGTATCAACTATTAGTTTGATGGTTATGAAGTGTATAAATCATGTGTGTAATATCACTTCAAAATATTTGAAAAGTAGGGATTTTACCTTACGTTTGAAATCTTAGTAATAAACAACTCATTTTAATGTTGCATGAGTAAAGTAAAATTAAATATTGTAGGTTTAAGTTCAGGACAGAGTAACGGTTCTTATACATTGATTTTAGGCGAGGAGCATGGCAAACGTAAGTTACCTATAATTATTGGTAGTTTCGAAGCCCAAGCAATAGCTATTGAAATCGAAAAAATAGTACCGTTTAGGCCTATGACGCATGATTTATTTTTAAATTTTGCCAGAACTTTTGGTGTAAACATTGTTGAAGTTGAAATTTATAATTTAGTTGATGGTGTATTTCATGCCAAACTTATTTGTGAGGTAGATGGTGAGACCCGTGAAATAGATGCCCGTACCAGTGATTCTATTGCACTGGCTGTTCGTTTTAAATGCCCAATTTATACGCACGAGCACATTATGGCCGAGGCTGCAATGATTTTTACCGAAGACATGACTGAAGATGATATGATTGAGATGGGTGAGTTTGATAACCAACCTCGAGAAAGCAGTGAAATTGAACGAATGAGTGATGAAGAGTTAGAGCAAAAATTAACAGAAGCCCTTCAAGTGGAAGATTACCAGCGCGCAGCTATTTTACGCGATGAACTAAATAAACGAAAGTAACCTCAAATTATGGAAAGATTTACCGGATTAATAGGCGTTGTAGTAATACTTGGATTAGCGTTTTTGGTTTCAAATAATCGTAAAGCAATTAATTATCGACTTGTTTTCAGTGGCCTAGGTATTCAATTGGCTTTGGCTTTGTTCATTCTTAAAACCAGTATAGGACAAAATATTTTTGCATCGTTAGGTAATTTCATAAAGAAATTATTAGAAATGGCGGATAAAGGTGGAGAGTTTGTCTTTGGTGGTTTAGTTCGTCCTGATTTGTTAAAACCTTTATTGGGTGATGCATATAGCTATGTGTTTATTTTTAAAATTATGCCCGCCATTATTTTTGTGGCAGTACTTGTTAATATAGCTTATCACATTGGCTTAATGCAAATCGTGGTTTCATTTTTTGCTCGCTTGGTTCATTCATTAATGCGTGTAAGTGGCAGTGAAGCTTTAAGTAATATTTCAAGTGCATTTGTTGGTCAGGTTGAGGCACAAATTATGATTAAACCATATTTAGCCACGATGACCATGAGTGAACTTTTGGCAAGTATGAGCGGAAGTATGGCTTGTATTGCTGGGGGGGTGATGGCTGTTTATATTTCTATGGGTGTACCTGCTCCATATCTTTTGGCTGCAAGTATTATGGCTGCTCCTGCAGCATTGGTTATATCTAAAATTGTTTGGCCAGAAACAGAAGAGTCTCCAACTAAAGGATCTGTAAAACTAGAAGTTAAAAAAACGCATGCTAATCTGCTGGATGCAATCTCTCATGGCGCAAGTGATGGTTTAAAAGTATCTCTTAATGTAATGGCTATGCTTATCGGTTTCATTGCACTTATTGCTTTGGGTGATGCTCTTCTAGCTAAAATTGTAGAGATTCCAAACTTTTTTAAAGCACCCGGAGAAGCAATGATTGTTGGTAGTGAAGTGTTGAGTTTGAATAAAATATTTGGAGCCGTGTTTTCTGTTTTTGCTTGGACAATGGGTGTGCCTGCGCAAGATACACAAGTGGTTGGTTCGTTAATGGGAACCAAAATGGTAATCAACGAATTTGTTGCGTATTCACAACTTACTCCTATGATTGGTGGGGGAACTTTAAACCCTAAATCAGTTGTTATTGCAAGTTTTGCACTATGTGGATTTGCCAACTTTAGTTCTATCGCCATTCAAGTTGGTGGTATTGGCGAATTGGCTCCTAGTCGTAGAAGCGATTTGGCTAAATTAGGTTTCCGCGCTTTAATGTGTGGTACGTTGGCCTCTTATTTATCGGCTACCATTGCTGGTATCATGATGTAAAAAACAAAGGAACCTTATCGGTTCCTCTGTATGCTATCGCGTTTTAATTGTTGTATTTTTTTTAATGAGTCTATCTCATTATCTGTAATAGGTACAGGCATTTCTTTTTGTAATTGCTGCAATTTATTGCTTTTATTGGTGCTCGATTTACATGCAATTCCTGCAATTATTCCAACGCTAATGAGCAACAACAATACGCTTACTGATGATGTTTTTCTCATTGTTGTTAATATTTAAAATATAAACTC
>CALPIR020000180.1 GCA_943323675.2 Chitinophaga pinensis
AAGTAAAATTATAATTCTATTCATGTTTTCTGTCAAATAATAGCCTAACACTATTAACAACAAAAAACGTTAAAATTCATTTAGTTTTAGTGCTTTTACAAACTAAGTTTTATACGTACATATTAACACTGCATTTTGTTTCGTACTTTGCAGGCGTATTTAAGTTATGAGTGATGTAATAAAATTATTACCCGAGCATGTAGCCAATCAAATTGCAGCTGGCGAGGTTATTCAACGCCCAGCCTCTGTGGTTAAGGAGTTACTTGATAATGCAATTGATGCAGAAGCTACCCTTATCCAGTTAATGATTAAGGAAGGCGGTAAAGTATTAATTCAGGTAATTGACAACGGAAAAGGGATGAGCCCTACCGATGCACGCATGTGTTGGGAGCGCCATGCCACCAGTAAAATAGCCCAAACAGAAGATATATACCACATAAAAACAAATGGTTTTAGGGGTGAGGCCTTGGCCAGTGTTGCCAGTGTAGCTCAGGTTGAATTAAAAACTAAAAATGCTCAAGATGCTATTGGAACGTTCATTTTAATAGAGGGTAGTGAAGTTAAAAAGCAAGAAGGAGTTGCTTGCAATCAAGGAACGAGTGTTGTGGTTAAAAACTTGTTTTATAATATTCCCGCTCGCAGAAATTTCTTAAAATCAAATCCAGTAGAAACGCGCCATATTTTTGATGAGTTTACTCGGGCAGCTTTGGCTCACCCTGAAATTTCTTTTACCCTGCATAATAACAACGAGGAAGTATACAACCTTCGTGGTGGTGATTTGCCTGAGCGTATTGAACAAGTTTTTGGGTATAAAATTGGCGACCATCTATTAACTGCATACGAAGAAACAACCATAGCCACCATTAAGGGTTATGTTGGAAAGCCTGAACATGCTAAGAAAACACGTGGAGAGCAGTTCTTTTTTGTAAACAATAGGTTTATTAAAGATGCATATCTAAACCACGCGGTAATGAGTTGCTACGAAAACTTGATTAGTAAAGAGCAGTTTCCGTTTTATGTAATTTGTATTGATATTGATCCTACACAAATTGATGTAAACGTACATCCTACTAAAACAGAGATTAAGTTTGAAGACGAACGCTCGTTGTACCAAATACTGCGCGCTGTTTGTAAAAAGGCGATAGGGGAACATTACCATGTACCAACTTACGTTCCTTCCAATGATGATTCCTTTTTAAATTTAGGTTCTCGTTTTACGCCAACACAAACGTCTAATAACTATCAGCCCAACTCAGAATCCCCTCATGTTTCAAACCCTAATACAGGTGTTGGGTTTAATAATAACAGAGATTCTTTTACAGTTAATCGTACCCAAAATAAAGATTGGCAAGAGCTTTTTGGTATTTTAGAAAAGAAAGATACCATTGGCGATGTTGGGCCAAAACGATTTAACAAAACGCTTGATGAGCTGGCATTGGAAGAGGAGCAAAACTCGGCCAGGCATTTTACGCAAATACATGGTGCTTTCATTTTATCGCAAATAAAAAGCGGGGTAATGCTTATTGATATGCAAGCTGCACACGAGCGGGTATTGTATGAAAAATACATGCAAGCATTAGTTAACCAACCCATGGCAACCCAACAAAAGTTGTTTCCTAAAATCATTACTTTAAATGCTGCAGATGCCATGTTGTTAAATGATTTATTGGCTGATATCAGGGCGTTGGGTTTTGATGTGAATGATTTAGGAGGTAATACTTTTTCTATTAATGGTGTACCTGCAGAGTTAAATCATTACAACGAACAACACTTAATTGATGAAGTTTTAGAAAATTATAAAAAACAATCAGGCAGCACTAAACACCAAAATATAGCACGGATTTTAGCGCAACGTGCTTCGGTAAAACCCGGCACAAGACTTAGTGTTGAAGAGATGAATACTTTGGTTGATGAACTTTTTGCTTGTACAGAAAACAAACTTTCACCAAGTGGAAAAAGTTGTTTTACTACAATAAGTATAGAAGGTATTTATAAATTATTAGGCTAGTTTATTGCTTCTTAAAAGCACTTTCGCTTAACGATTAAGCAATTGGTTATTCTGCCTAATCTTTTATTACACAACCTACATTAGTATATTTTAATGATGCGGTATTATTTATTTAATTCGCTTAAACAAGAAAACCTCTTTGTTATTTGGTGTAACGTTTTGCCAAGATTTACTTATTTTAAGGGTATCAAAAATGCTTGCGTATGCCGAGTCTTTTAATGGATAAAAATTAGTTTTAGGAGCTATAACTATGTGGCTAGCTTTGCCGCTTTGTGGATATAAGTATATACAGGTTCTGTTGGCCAAATGTGGTACTAAATTATTCTGAGCACTGATGGCATCATCAATATCAATTGGTAACGCGTGTAGTTCAGTTCTAATTGTTTTTACCGTTTCATTATTGTTGTAATGATCAGCGGTGTAGAAGCGAGTATTTAGCTTGTCATACCAAATAGATACCCGGTTATCCATTTTACTTATGGTGTAATATGATGTGCATAATGCTATAACAAAACCTATGTAATATTTGTATTTTTCTGCTGTATTAATTGATGCAATAAACACCGCTGTGCAAGCAGTAATTACAGGCACAAACTCAATGCTGTAATGGTAGTTAATCCCCCAACGTGCTGCATCGGTATTAAATAATTTTTGCGCATAAATTGGAATCAACATCACTAAAAATTGAGGCTTATATAACATAAAAATACCGCCACTTATAAGTACAGAAAAGTGCAACTCTGATTTAATGCCGTTAAATAATGATTCGCCAGAATAATTCTCGAATAATAAACTAAATAAGTAACCTGGTTTATTTATTACGTTACCTAATATCTCTTTAGGTGTAGTACCCAATGATTTGTACATACTATCGTATAAATAACCTGCACCGGGTTGTTGAAACGAAGGAATAAAAATTTTAACTACCAACACAAAATATATTGCTGATGCGGCTGTTAATAGCAAGAATAAATTGCGCAGTGATTTATCTTTAAAATAATGCAAAGCCAATCCCAAACATACAAATACGCCATACAAGGCCATATTTTCTTTACTCAATAATATTAGTGCCCAACATACAAGTAATGGCTTAAATTTCCTCTGTTGTGCAAATACCATAACCCATGGTACTAGCATTGCAGCGGTTATGTTGTTGTGAAAATCGAAAGCCAAAGCCGAGTATACGCCCCACATGGTATAAAACTGAATAAGAATGGCTATAGATAATACATTGTTACTGCTGTGTAATTGTGTAAACCTCATGGCACCAATACCACCAACTAATACAAATGCAATTTGTATAATAAGTAAGGTATAGCTGCCAAATACCCAATAGAAAGGAGCAAACAAAAAGAATACGGGTTCAAAATGATCTGCAAAGGCATGGTAAACTAGTGGTTCTTGAAGTGGGGTGTAGTTTAATTTAAAATGGGAATAGGAATACAACATGTTGTTGTAAATACCCAAATCAAAAGCGTAGGTTCTAAATAGGTAATGATTTACCAATGATAGGCTACAAAAAATTAACGCAAACAAACCTACAATAATGTAAATACTCAGTTTTTGTTTGGTAGTGTATTGCTGCAACATATCAAGTTAGTTTATTCTTCGTCTCCCTGAATAATTAATCCGTTTTCATCTATGATTAATGTATCGTTTACCAATGTATCAGAAATAATTTTTATAAATCCTTTTGCTGGACCAATTATATTGATATGATGAGTAAGACCCATGGTATCTTCCTGCATCAATACATTCCTTCTAATCATAAGCCCTGCAAGCGATTGAAAGTGTTTTCCAACATGGTCTTTAAGTTGGCCATCTTTTCCAAAGCGCCACATAAATTTTTTAGGACTAGGTATAATAATAGCTAAATACATGGCCTCGCTCAGGGTTAACTCTGAAGGTGATTTTCCAAAATAAAATCGAGCTGCTTCGCCAACGCCATATACATTTGGCCCCCACTCAATAATATTTAAGTACACCTCAAACATGCGTTCTTTGCTGCTAAGGCGATTGTTCTCTAATATATACACCAATAAAATTTCTTCTAACTTACGAGACAATGTTTTTTCACGTGTTAGAAATACATTTTTTACTAACTGCATGCTGATGGTACTTGCTCCTCTAACGAATTTGCGCTTGCGTATATTTTTAATAATTGATTGACGAAATGCTTCATCAATAAAACCACGGTGGTAAAAAAAAGAAGGATCTTCGGTAGTTAAAACCGCTTTTTTCAGTAATGGTGATATCTGGTCTAGTTGTACAAAATTCGGATTGTCATAACTCACATCAATATTACGTTGTACCCTTCCTTTTTCTAAAGCTTGATAAATAAAATCACCATTCAACTTGCTTAAGTTAGCTTCACCGTATTTTGTAATACGCAAGCCCTCCTTTTCTAAACGGCTGTCAAAAATTAAATCACGTGGTTTGTTTTCGTTATATAAAAAGTCTAAACGGTAGCTAAATGTTCCCTCTGCCTCCATACCTTTAAAATGGGTAAACAATCCCTCTGGTAATGAGCTTATAAAATCTTGAGCTGATGTTTTTTCAATGATTACATTAACCTGATAAGTGGTGTCAGGTCCACGCTGATATTTAATAAATGGATGAAAATTTACTTTATTAAATCGTATTGTAGAGGTACTGTCCAATGAAATAAAATTGCTGCCTACCACAAATACATAATCAAACTCAGCTTTTTCAATGACCACATCTTTGCTTGATATTTTGGGGTGATTAACAATAAAATTTGTGGTACTTACTAATCCTTTTATGTTCAACTCATCATTGTCCAAATTTACTCCATCTAACTTTAACCTGATGCTATCAAATCCTGCAACTAAGTTAAACTTATCTTGCAAGTAGGGCATTTGTACATGGCCTGTATCCGTATTAAAAAACTGCACATCAACTTTTTTTTGCTGTGGGTTGGCAGTGCCTTTTATATGCCAGCTTTGTTTAAAGTTTTCCGCTATTAAAGTGTCTTTAAAGCT
>CALPIR020000181.1 GCA_943323675.2 Chitinophaga pinensis
CTCAATTCTGTCGATTTTTTTTCTTTTAGCTTAGCTTCCAACGCTGTAAATAATACAGGTAATGGATTTGTTTGATTGGTAATTAATACTCGAAAACGATTGCCAATAGAGGCAGAAGAGCCATTTGTGGCGAATGAATAAGTATTTGCTGTACTTAAGTCTTGTATGGTATTTAATAATTTGTCTTGTAAGTATACCTTAAGGGTACTATTAAATGAATTCACATCGTCAAAACTTAATTGGTAGTTTGATGCTAAGGCCGGTAAGTTTACTTCAACCTCTATTGTGTCAATTATTTTTGCGCCATAAATTGGTAAGTTATTGATGTCAAGTTTTCTATTTGTACCTGGTTCGAAAGTAGCAATTTGGAAATAATCATATCCAAATTTAACTGCATCGTAGTTATCTGGCCCGTATGCACCGGTTGTGTTTTGATGAATAAATGCTTTATTACTAAAACCTATTCCACTCAACGTAATCATTAAGTGATTAGTAAGAGACCCAGACTTAAATCTATTACCTCCACTTTGGCTAGTTGCTTTATTACTTTCTGTTAAACTTAAGTTAGCAGAAGCAGAAGTGCTTTTTACCCAAAATGCTTGTCCAGAACTAATAAATTGCCCTGCACTACCTGTTAAGCCATTCCATGTTTCGTATGTATTACTTGCAGGGTTTAAAACTGTGTAGGAACCCAAAATTACTGATGAATTAGTTAATTGTAAACTGTTCCAATCTAAAGTGGCCGGATATGGATTTCCAATTAAATTCCAACCATCATCAGTTCCACATCCGTTAGAGCAAGTGATAGGTAAGTTAATGTTTCCATATGGAATTCCGCCATTAGCGCTAATTGTAACCTCGTTTTGGGTAGTAACGGTTCCATTTATCCTCCCAATATCACTTCTGTCTCCACGAATAAATACCCTATAGCCAATACCCCTGTTAAGGGCAGTTGTAGCAGATGGTAGCCCCACCCAACGGTTATTAAAATCAATGGATTGATTTTCACCGTATGTGTATATTGTTGGGGCATTAGTTAATGTCCAATCAAATCCATTAGAGTTATAATTAGTAAATCCAACTGGTCCAGTTCCTGTTCCAGGGCCGGTAATAAAGATGCTGTTTCTCCAACTATTTGCTACTGTTGCACCGTTTGTAATTGGTGCAGCAAGAAATCTCCATCTTCTGCCGATAGATGGAATGTACCTTTGTACGTTCACTGTACCTGTATATGTTCCTCCTGTTGAGTTGCCAACTTGTGCAGTATTAGTAGATGTGGAAAGTAAGGTGATTAGATTGGTACCTAGGGCGAGTGTTCCTCCTGTGCATTGCAGCATGTTAGATATATTCAAGAGATCCGTAATGTTTGCTGTACCAGTTGGTTTTGAAGAAATCAATGAGTGTAAAGTTGGTGTAGTAGTATTTCTAAAATCTAAATTTTGACTGTTTGAACCCGACAGGGTAATGGAAGATGAATTAGGTGTAAATGTTCCTAAGTTAGAGAAATTACCACTTAAGATTATAGCGAAATTACTCACGCTTGTATTTAAGGTTGAGCTCGCATTAATAGTTAGATTGCCGTTTACACCCAAAGCCCCTGTTAGGGTCACATTTGCTATTGCTCCTGTTCTTCCAATATTGAGGTCATTGAATGACATTGTTGTTGCTGAATTATTAGTAGCATCTAAATTCCTTGTTCCGTAAATGGTTAATGTTGAAGCGCTAGAGCTAACAATTGTATTACTCAAATAATTCCAATTTCCTGCTAGGTTAATAAAATCACTAATAACCAACGAAGCTGAACTAGATTGGTTTATTGTAATATTCGGAAGTCTACCCATACCAACTGCAGAGGAGCCAATAAGATTGCTTGTTCCACTAGTTCCTACAAAGGCAATTGTACAATTATGAGATGGGCTTCCAGTACCTGTATGGCCTGATATATCTAAATCACCCAAAATATTAATAGTTCCTCCACCGCTTATACTTAGCGTTCTAGTGCTCGATGCTGTTAATGACAATATTCCGTTAATCGTTGTTGTGCCAGAACCAAGTGAAATAGTTCTATTAACTCCAGTACTTGGGTTTGTTAATGTAAGATTATTGAAAGTTATTCCAGAACTAATGTTATTAATTGAGTTGCTCAGTAAACTCACACTAACTAAACCAGAATTGGCATTAAACAAACCTGATGATATTGAGAGGATAGTTGTTGAGGGGTTTTCAATAGTCAATTCTCCTGATGTTGAAGTGAAGTTTCCCCCATTTATCACCACTGCGCCATTCACTAATATTTGCCCAACAATTCCCCCATCAAAAAAACCTGACGTGTTAGTTATTGATCCGAAAGAGTGAACCCCAGAGGCATCGGCCATGTAAAAGTTACCACCATTAATAATAACTGAACCGGAAATGGTTAATGTTCCTCCACCAGAGCAATCAAAAGTTCCTCCGTTAACAGTTAAGGTGCTAGCGGAAATATTATAAACTCCTCCAAAACTTACCATTAATGAAAATCCGGAATAAAATGTAATACTTCCGAATGTATTCACGTCTGGATCTGCGTTGCCATCTAAATCTTGAATGTCAAGAACGCAGATATTAACGGCACTATTATCAAAAATGATATTATCGCCAGTTTGAGGTGTCATACCAGCAGGAAAACCTCCTATTGCCCAATTGTTTGGGTCACTCCAAAGATTGTTGCTTGCTCCAATCCAAACATAATCTGTTTGCGCTTGTGTAACTGATGAAAATGAAGCAATACTTCCCACAAGCATTAATAGTTTTAATAGTCTCATGTTGTCAATGTGTTAATACGCTTACAAATGTAATTAAAAATACATTTTATATCAATAATTTTATATTATTGGTATGAATGCCAAAATCACATGTGACTGTTAGCTGTAATAATTTGCAGTAAAAAAGCAGTAATGGAGGCGCTTGTAATATTTTAATTAAACTAATTATCCTATTAATCAGGATAAAGTGTAAAATAGATAGGGACTAACTTTTATTAACTTCAAATAATTTGTTAGCTTTGGTGTAGGTAAAGTTAAATTTAGATTTAATAAGCATCTTAAAGTTGCAAAAACACAAGCAAATCAAAATTCTTATATATCTGTTGGATGTATTAAAACTGGCGGTAACTGCTTTTGGTGGTCCTCAAATGCACTTTACTCAGTTTCATAATGTTTTTGTATTAAAACGAAACTATGTAACAGAAGAGGAGTTAAAAGAATTGAATTCATTATGCAGTATGTTGCCAGGCCCAACTTCAACCCAAACCATCACAGCCATTGGATATAGCATTGGGGGACCTAGCTTAGCTTTTATAACATTAGCTATTTGGGTATTGCCTGCAAGTATGCTCATGCTAAGCTTTGCCATACTATTATCATTGCTTGATATTACTAATCCCAAACTTGATTTTTTAAAGTATTTGCAGCCTATGGCAGTTGGTTTCATAATTTATGCGGCTTATCAAATCAAAAATTTGTTTGTTAAAAGAATTCACCATTGGGTTTTAATGGTTTTATCTACGGTGCTAGCAATTGTTATCGAAACACCTTTGGTTTTTCCTCTTATATTGCTTGTTGGTGGATTTGTATCAACCCAAATTAACAAAGCAAATTACAGGGATGTAAAGCCAATTAAAAATATACATTGGAAGAACTTTTTTTTGTTTGTAGGTGTCTTTTTGTTGGCAGCAATATTGGGTGCTCTAACCAAAAACAAGGCCTTTTTATTGTTTGAAAATACGTATCGTTTTGGCAGTATTGTTTTTGGAGGAGGACACGTATTGATACCAATGATGTATAATCAATTTGTGGAGTTTAAACATTACATAGAACCCAACACGTTTTTAGCTGGTTTAGGAATATTACAAGCAACGCCAGGACCTGTATTTAGTTTTAGTGCATATGCCGGTGCTATGGCATTAAACGAATGGGGTATTTGGGGGCAAGTTGTTGGAGGGGTGATTGGCACTGTTGCTATTTTTTTGCCGGGCATCTTATTAATTTTTTTTATATATCCTATTTGGGCCCAAGTGAAACATTACTCTCCTATAAAAAATGCGATTGAAGGTATTAATGCCACTTCCGCAGGGTTAGTTTTGGCTTCTGCCTATTTGTTATTTGAACCGATACAGGTAAATGAGCCTAATATGTTGGTACTTTTAGGTACTTTATTCTTATTATTGACAACCAAAATGCCAAGCCCTTTGTTGGTACTACTTTGTATTGCAGTTGGGTTTGTTTTTTAAAGCCATCATGAAAAAAAACTTTGTTTTAGTACTAATTTATGTGTTTTTAATGATGCCCTGTTTGCTCCAGGCTCAACAACCTGTGCCATCACAAATTCCTGAGCTTATTCAACTTTCGGGATTAGTTGTTTCTATTGATAGCTTGCAGGGCTTGCCTTTGGTTTCTATTCGTATAAAAAACACCAATAAAGGAACATTTACTGATGATGGAGGCTTTTTTTCCTTTGTTGTTAAAAAAACGGATACAGTAGTTTTTAGCTTTATAGGTTATAAAACTATAGAGTACGCCATGCCTCAAAATTTGAAAGGTATAAAATATAGCATCATTCAACCTATGACAGAAGATACCGTGTTTTTAAATACGGCCGTTATTCGTTCCTATCCAACACCTGATGAATTTGATTATTATTTTGTAAAGGCTACCATTCCTGATGCCTATTATGAAGCATCAACGCGTAATTTAAGAAAGAAAACGCTTGAGAATATTGCTCAAAGCATGAGTATGGATGGGGTTGAATCTCAACGTTATACTACACAACAACAAGCTTATCGATATTATTACAATGGTCAACTTCCCCCTAACCGAATTTTTGACCCATTTGCTTGGGGCCAATTTTTTAACGCATGGAAAAATGGCGCTTATCAGAAAAAAAAATAATTTAGCTTAGGCGGTTATGTAATCAATACTCTTCGGGCCTTTATTAAATATCAGGTCTATGATAC
>CALPIR020000182.1 GCA_943323675.2 Chitinophaga pinensis
CTCATTGCCCTCATAAGTTTATTTTGTAGTGTGAGGCAATAAAATAATTTTGCGTTTTCAAAGTTAAGTATTCAAAACAAAGCAATTTTAAAGAGTTTGCAGTATAGCATAAAAAAAATTAGTTGGAGTTTATTTACAATGGTATTATTAATACTTGTAATATCTTGTAATCCAACGCGCGATAGATGGCTTAACCGCAAGTGGCATACATTAACTGGCCATTATAATGTTTATTTTAATGGAGAAATCAAGTTTGTAGAAGCCATTCAAACATATGAAATGGGGGTTCAAAACGATTTTAGTAAAATACTACCTATTTTGATTACCCCTGATGAAGGGGCTTCCAAAGGTTTAACACCATCAATGGATGAGGTGATAAAAAAAGCCTCAAAATCAATACAAATGCACATGGTTGGCCGATACACTGACGACAGTTACTTTCTAATGGCCAAGGCACAGTTTTATAAACGGGATTTTTTTGCTGCACTCGAGGGGTTTCAATACATCAATTCAAAATATCCCAATACAGATTTAACAAAAGTTACTACTGCGTGGATTGCCCGCTGTTACGATGGGCTAAACAAACAAGGTGAGGCAGAAGCAGTAATGGGATTGTTAATTAGTGAGATTGATCCAACAAAATTTGCAGGTAAAAAGAAAGTTCCTGAAAAACTTATACTTAAAACCCAAAAAATATCCCAATCACAAAAAGTTTTTATATACGCTACCGCTGCCGATATTTACCTTAAACAAGAAAAACACAACCTTGCTGCCGACAGGTTAAAAGTTGCTTTAGAAAATACATCTGTTAAAAACGAAAAAATCCGATACAATTACATCCTCGGGCAGTTATTCTTATTACAAGATAGCATTCAAAAAGCTAAACAATGCTTTGTAAATGTAACTAAGTTATTGGCTCCTTATGATTTTGAATTTAATGCAAATTTAAATCTAACCAGAACATACAATCCAAAAAATAAAAGAGAAGTTAACCAAGTTAAGCGGAACTTAAAACGGATGCTTCGTGATGATAAAAATGAAGGCCTTTACGACCAGGTTTATTTTGAGTTAGCTAAGGTAGAACACCGTGCAAATGAAATCCCCAATGCCATAAAACATTATCAACTCTCTATTGCTAAAAGCACAAAAAATGCTAATCAAAAAACACTAAGCTATTTAGCCTTGGGTGATATTTATTTAGCAATGCCAAATTATCGTTTAGGTCAGGCATATTACGATAGTGCAGCGAGTGTTATACCTGCAGATAATAAAGACTACAAGAAGGTTCAGGATAAAAAAAATATATTAAGCGAGTTGATAAGTAATATCCTAACCATTGAAACTGAAGATAGTTTACAACGCTTATCAAAACTCAGTAAGGCTGAGTTAGAGAAAAAAGTAGACGGTTGGATTATTAACGCTAAAATAAAAGCTGTGCAAGATGCTAAAAACGTGTTGGCACAAAAGGAAATAGAAAAACAAGCTGAATTAAATAAACCCATTGGAGGAGGACCTGCATTGCCTAATTTAGGTGTGGAGCAAGGGCAATGGTATTTTTATAATCCATCAATCAAAACAACAGGCGAGCAAGAGTTTTTTAGTGTGCGCAAATGGGGTAGAAGAGAGAATGAAGATTTCTGGCGAATTGCTGCCAAAGAAAAACTAAAGGAACCAAATGCAGGAGATGGTGCAACAGTTAAAGATAGCACCCTTGTTGGTAAACCCAAAGAGGGTGAAAAATCTGCAGAGGGTGTTAAGGAAGACAAGAAAGAAACTCAAAAAGTAAGCTTATCAGAAGAACGTGCTGCTTGGGTTAAAAATATACCATATGGTGAATTCGAAACTGAAAAATCGAATGAAAAAATAAGAGAAGCATATTATAATCTTGGTAATATTTACGAAGAAAAAATATACGACAATAAAGAGGCAATCAATAGTTTTACTCTATTAATTAAACGTTTCCCAGCAAGTGATTATGAGCCAGAAGCTTTGTACCGTTTGTTTAAGCTACATAATAACATCAAACAAACAGACAAAGCCGAAAATGCAAAATCTGAATTGATTAACAAATATCCGGATAGTAAGTACGCTCTGATTATTCAGAATAAAACAGTGATTTCTTCCGAAAATTCAACCAACAAAGAAATTCTGAAAACTTACGAAGGTATTTACCAGATGTATTTGGATGGGAATTACTTGGCCGTAAAACAAGCGAAACAAGAGGCGGATAAAAAATACAGTGGTAATGCCATGCAAGCAAAATTTGATTTGATTTATGCGTTGGCTGTGGGCAAAACCGATTCTGTAGGAGCTTTTAAATTGGAGTTAATAGAGATTATTAAAGCCTATCCTAAAACAGATGTAGCCGAAAGAGCTCAAGATATTTTAAATTTGATTAATAATCCTCCTTCTTTAAAAGAACAAGAAAAAGAAATTAATAAGCCTGAGTTTACTTTAGATGCTGAAGGTGCAAATTATTATGTGTTTGCAACTAAAGCCGAAAAGTATGATATGAATGATTTGCTGCAAAAGATAATTAACTACAATGAAGAGTATTATCAGTTGGAAACCTTGCGTGCAAATACCTTGATATCAAACGATGGCTATCAGATATTATACGTTCGTGAATTCAGTAAATTAACTCCGGCTTTGCAATACTTAAATGGATTTAGCACGATTGGTTTTTACAAAAAAAATGTTCCCTCTAATGTTCCATACTTACAGTTTGTTATTTCAACCGATTTGTTTAAAAAAATGTTGAAGGAGAAAAAAATTGAAGCATACAATATCTATTTTAGCGAACAATTACCAACACTATTAAAGCAACTTAAACCGTGAGTTTAAACGAATATTTTTTCAACAACCAGTTTTCGCGTTTTTTTAAATGGTTATGGATTCTGGTGTTTGCGGGCATAATTTCATTTACCTTATTTGTATTTATGGTAAGTTGGGGCTGGTTTGGCGATTTGCCATCGCTTGAAGAGCTTGAAAATCCCAAGACCTATTTGGCATCAGAAGTATATGCCGAAGATGGAGTACTTCTAGGGAAATATTACCTCCAAAACAGATCGAATACCACGTTTGATGAACTTGGCCATAATCTGGTAAATGCATTAATTGCAACAGAAGATGTGCGGTTCTATGATCATTCAGGAATTGATTTTAGACGATTTACGAGTGCGGTTTTGTTTTTAGGTAAACGCGGTGGTGCAAGTACCGTTACACAACAGTTGGCCAAAAACTTATTTCCCCGTAAAAAGTTTGACAATGTATTTAATAAAGCAACTACCAAACTTAAAGAGTGGATTACAGCTATAAGAATTGAAGAACGTTACACCAAAGAGGAAATTATTACCATGTATTTTAATACGGTGGAGTTTGGTGGGAACTCTTTTGGTGTAAGCAGTGCTGCCAAAACTTTTTTTGGTACCACACCATTTAAACTTAACGAAGTGGAAGCCGCAATGTTAGTTGGGATGTTAAAAGCACCAACTAAATATAGCCCTGTGCGAAACCCTGCAAATGCATTATCGAGACGCAATACAGTGCTTAATCAAATGCGTAAGTACGATTACATTAACAATGATGCATACGATACGCTTAAGGCAAAACCTATTGAGTTAAAATATCAGGAAGAGGATCACAATGATGGTTTAGCCCCTTATTTTAGAGAGCACTTGCGCCAAGAGTTATTGGATTGGTGTGCCGAAAATGGCTTTAACTTGTATAAAGATGGTTTGAAAATATACACTACTATAAACAGTAAAATGCAAGCCATGGCCGAAGAGAGTGTAAATACGCATGTTAAGCTAATGCAAGGTAAGTTTTTTGAGCATTGGAAAGGACGTGAACCTTGGGGGCAATATAATGAGTTAATTACTGCAGGGATGAAACGCAGCGATCGTTACCTTATTATGAAAGCTGCTGGAGCAAGCGAAGTACAGATTGAAAAGGCATTTAACACCCCTGTTAAAATGAAGGTGTTTAGTTATACGCGTGGTGAAGTAGATACAACCATGACTCCTTTAGATTCAATTAAATATTATAAGTATTTTATGCAAGCTGGGTTAATGAGTATGGACCCAACAACGGGATTTATTAAAGCGTGGGTAGGAGGTATTAACCATAAGTACTTTAAGTATGATCACGTAAATGTGGCAGCTAAACGTCAAGTGGGTTCTACCTTTAAACCTTTGGTATATACCTTAGCTATTGATAACGGATGGAGTCCTTGTTACAAGGCACCTAACCAACGTGTGGTGTTTGAAGATTATGAAAATTACTCACCTAATAATGCAGATACCAAGTACAATGATCCAGAAATGACTTTATTCCGTGGCTTACAGTTTTCGGTAAACAATATTGTAATGCAGGTAATGAAACAATTAGGTCCAACTGCGCCAAAAAGTGTAATTGAATTAGCGCGCAAAATGGGTATTCAAAGTGATTTACCTCCTTATCCATCTATTGCATTAGGCGTTGCTGATATTAGTGTGTATGAAATGGTAGGTGCATTTAGTACCTATGCCAATAAAGGTGTTTGGACAGAACCTATTTACTTAACACGTATTGAAGATAAAAATGGCAATTTAGTGCGTGAAGTTGTGCCACGTAAGGTGGAAGCTATGAGCGAACAAACGGCCTACATCATGGAAAAAATGTTAGAACGTGTAACCACACATGGCACAGCAGCAAAGGTTAAATATTTGTATCAGGTTCCTGGAGCAGTTGGTGGTAAAACGGGTACTACTCAAAATTATAGTGATGGATGGTTTATTGGTATTACACCAACTTTAGCTACTGGTATTTGGACAGGTTTTGAAGATCGTGCCATACATTTCCGCAGCATGAGTTTAGGTAGTGGTAGTGCCATGGCCATGCCAATTTTTGGTACATACATGAAAAATGCGCTAAGCGATTCATCTCTAGTTAAAGTGCAA
>CALPIR020000183.1 GCA_943323675.2 Chitinophaga pinensis
AATAAATAATAGAATTAAAAATATCATCTTCCTTGGGCGCTTGTCTGAAGAAAAAAATGTTGATCTAATTATTAAAGCTTGGGCTGAAGCCAAATCGAAATTAAGTGATAACACTTGGAGGCTTTTAATATACGGTGATGGCCATCAACGAACATATCTTGAACAATTGGCTAGCGAGTTAAATGTTTCTGACCAAACGTTATTCATGGGTTACACCCACAATGTTTATGATATTTTAATCCAGTCTCAAATTGCAATTTCCGCATCAGAATATGAGGGCCTTCCACTTTCTGTATTAGAATACTTGAATGCTAACTTATGTTGTATCGCGTCAAATATTGAAGCACACCAATTTCTAGAAATTAATAAATGGGGAGTATTGGTTGAGCCAAAAGATGTATCAGGCTATCGAGATGCTATTATTAAGTTGGCTAATGATGAAGAATTGAGACAACAACTAAGTTATGAAACACAGAAACTGATGGGTAATTTTAGCTTGGATACCTTTGTAAGCAAACACGAATTGCTTTACCATTCCCTGGTTAAAGCTTAAATGTGTATTTATAAATTGTACTTAGCGCTTTATCAGGTCTGCCTTTTTTAATTTGAATACCAACAAGTACACGTAAGTATTCATAGATGGTTTTTCTAAATACTTTACGGTTTGATGTAGGAATGTTCTTTTCAATTGTTTTCAAACTATCTAAATACGTTGTGAATTTGGTTTCATGATCAGCTCCTGAATTAACTCCACCTCCATGTTTTCTGTATGTTGCAGTAACTAGGTCAATAAAAGCCAAATCTCCCTGTTGAGCGAATAAAATATGGAGTGGCCAATCTCCCATTTTTAACCCATTAAACCAGTTTGGAATTGCGCTTACTAGTGCCCTTCTGTAAAAAACAGTTAATGTGGCAATGAAATTATTTCTCAGAATATCTGTTAATGTTGAAATAGCATGTGGCTGTTTACCTGTTTCGTAGAAAGGATAAATTGCCCCTGAATTAAACTCATCTAAAACATTTAAGTTGGTAAAACAGGCTGCCATTTTAGGATTTAACTCCATGAAATTGTATTGTAATTGAAGTTTATCCTGATGAATCCAAAAATCATCGCCATCAAGCATGGCAACGTACTTTCCACTGCAAGCCGCATAGGTTCTTCTAAAATTATTAATCATACCCAGTTGCGTGGAATTGTCCATTAATTTTATAATGTGAGGGTATTGCAATGCAAGCTTCAAGCATTTTTCTCGTGTGTCATCAGTAGAGCAATCTTCACCAATAACTAATTCCAATTCAAAATTTACATGCTGGTTTATAACACTTAAAATAGCTTGCTCAATGTGGCTACCATGATTATATGTTATCATGCATACACTAACTAATGGTGTAACCGACATGCTAAATATTTATTTTAGGTAATTGTTTTTTTATTACTGCAGGCACACCTGCCACCATGGTATAGTCAGGAACATCGCTAGTAACTACAGCACCTGCGGCAATAATTACATTTTTACCAATGTTAATTTTAGGCAAAATTGTTGCATTTGTGCCAATGTTGGTGAACTCCCCTATTTTACAATTACCTGAAACATGCACACCAGGCGACAATTCAATAAATTGTTCTAAAATACTATCATGACCAATGGTACAATTCAGGTTAATCAAACATCCTTTATTTATTTTAATATCATTGGTAATTACGGCACCCGTCATTATGCTACATCCCTCTTCTATTATAGTATTGTAATGTCCAACATGAGCAAATGGACTTATTGTACTTTTTAATACCCCGCCAATTTGTAAAAATTTATTTTGGAGTTGGTATCTTAATTGTGGATTACCGATACCAAGGGTGAAAAAACCATTGTTGTTTTTAAAATGCGCTTCAGCCTCATTTAAAGATTTAAGTATAGGAAACGTTCCATATAGATGAGTTGGTAAATCCGTAGAAACATCATCAAAAAAAACCACATCATGCGCTTGGTTTAACTGATGTAATACTTCTAAAACTTCTTTTGCAAAACCCTTTGCTCCTATTATAATCATAAAATGCTATTAATTATTTTTACAATACGTTCAACTTCTACTATAGGCAACTCAGCATAAAGCGGCAAGCAAAGCACCTTTGATGCAATACTTTCTGAAATTGGCATCTCACTCCCGTTAGCATAATCAATGGTATTTAGTGATGGATAAAAATACCTTCTTGGGAAGATAGATTCATTATTTAATGCCGTTTGCACCTTTAATAAGATTTCTTCATTTTTAAAAATAACAGGGTAATAGCTATAATTCCATTCTGTTCCTTCTCGTATCTTTATCTTTTTTATTTTACTAAAATCTAAGTTGCTATCATAAGCTTTTACTACCTGCTCTCGAGACGATAATATATCGCTAATATAAGGAAAAACAGCAAGCCCCATAGCGGCCTGAAGTTCCGAAATCTTACCATTAATTCCTAAGCCCCAAAACGCTAATGGCCCGTTATGACCGAAATTATGACTATAATATAATTTATGATTAAGATCCGTGTCTTTACAAATAATTGCACCACCCTCGCCTGTATGAAATAATTTGGTAGCATGAAAACTACAAGTACTTATATCACCAAATTCGAAAATAGATTTATCAAAATATTTAACCCCAAAGGCGTGAGCAGCATCATATATTACTTTAAGGTTATGCTTCTTAGCAATTGATTCGATAACGTTTACATTACATGGGTTTCCGAATACATGAGTAGCCAATATAGCAGTAGTATTAGGTGTTATTGCACTTTCAATTTTCGACTCATCAATGGTCCAATGATCTTCATCAATATCTACAAAAATAGGCTTACAGTCTTCCCAAATAATGGCTGCCATAGTAGCTACGTAGCTAAAAGGAGTTGTTATTATTTCACCTTTACCTCCTACAATTTTTAACGCAATTTGTAATGGAATTGTACCGTTATTGGTTATTGTAATGTTAGGTATGGCAAGATGCGCTTTTAATTTCTCTTCAAGTTCCAAAACTAAAGCGCCACGATTTGTTAGCCAACGGTTGTCCCAAATTCGTTGGATTTGAGATTGATATTCTTCAATAGGAGGAAAAAAAGTTTGGGTTACATTTATACTCATTTCGTTATTGATGTGATTTTATTTTCAAAAATCTAAAAAACTCTTCTTTGGTATTTGGTAAAAATATAGACAAAAGTAAGTAAAAAAGAGGGATACTAATTCCTAAGCTCATTATAATCCTCGGTATATCACCAAAATACTTTGATAAAAAATAGTCGGCTGCCAGCAATGAAATAGAATAACCTATACTAATTAGTAACAAAGGAATCTGATCAAGCACCTGCTCATAAATCTTATAGCTTGAAGCCTTGCTAGAAAAATACATGTTTAACAACAGTGAAGCAATTGAAGATACCAAAATACCCCTCAGTATGCCTGTAATTCCAAAGTTTATTCCTATTAAAACACCAACCACCAAAATTACTTTTTTATAAATTTCAAGTTTCAAAAACTCACCTGCCTGACCTTTAGCCAAAATAATATTTATGTTAATGGCACTGATGGGGTATATCATACCAATAAGGGCGAAATACTTAATGTAATCAGCAAGGCCAATCCATTTTTCATTAAATAAAACCTGAACAATGGGTTCAGCAAATATGTAAACACTAACCATTGCTGGCATAATAACGACATTAACAATACTAATAACCTTTTTGTATGTACTTTTCATTAACTGATCGTTATTCTGCAAATTAGAAAGTACAGGAAATAAAACCCTAACAAATGCACTCGAAAAAGTTGTGACGGGGGTATTAACAAGCATCTGTGCGTAGCTGTATATTCCAACTACCGAAGAGGAGAAGTAACGACCTATGATTAACACATCAATACTACTGAACACCGTATTTAATATAGAGGATAAAAAAACTTTAAACCCAAATCGTAACATCTCTTTTATACTACGAAAATTAAAACTGAATAATGGCCTCCATTTATTAAAAAACCAAGTTAAGGCAACGGTGAGGTTAACATTAATTATTTGCTGTGATACAAGTGCCCATACGCCAAAACCAGAAAAAGCCATATAAATTGATACGCAAGAAGATATGGTGGTTGCAATTGTGCTGTACAATTCAATCGCTTTAAAATTTAACGATTTAGCTAAAAGTGCATTATGAGTTATAATAAAAGAGTTTGTAATAAAGTTTATAGATAAAACTTTGATTATTAAACTTAGCTCTTCTTTATGGTAAAAGTCTGCTACAAAAGAAGAAATTGAGAATAAAACAATCGCGGCAAAAACACCCAATATTACATTCACCCAAAATACGGACGAAAGTTCTTCTTCACTCACTTCATTTTTTTGAATGATACTGGCCACCAAACCCAACTCACCAACTACATTAAAAATGGTAATAAATACGGTAACCATGCCAACCAATCCAAATTCGCTAGGTGCAATTACTTTGGCTAATAATATATTTACACCAAACCTTAAAAAAAGCTTTGTAAATTGGCCAATCAAAGCCCACTTTGTTGCACTTCCTATACTATTTGCCAATGTTGTTAGATGATTCCTTTTGATTGGAACGGATAACAATATAAACCGAGGTGAAGAGTCCTAGAAGGATTGCCCCCAAAATAGCAGATTTTAAACGAGATAGTTTTTTTTTCTCCAACGGAATTGTAGGCGAATCAATTAAAGTTAAACTTGGAGTTTGGCTTTCTAAAGTAAACTTAGCAATCTCGAGGTTTTTTAACACCTCGGCATACATCATATTCAATATCTCTACTTCCTTTCTAATACGCTCCCCCATTACCCTCATTTGCATTTTAACAGGGTTTATGTTCCTGTCAACAAACAATGCGCCAGCTCCTTCTCTTGATTCCAAAACCGATTTTAATGAATCGGCCCTATGCCTTA
>CALPIR020000184.1 GCA_943323675.2 Chitinophaga pinensis
AAGGTCCCAAGGGTTCGGCTGTTCGCCGATTAAAGTGGCACGCGAGCTGGGTTCAGAACGTCGTGAGACAGTTCGGTCCCTATCTGATGTGATCGTTGGAAGTTTGAGAGGATCTGACCTTAGTACGAGAGGACCGGGTCGGACGTACCTCTGGTGTATCTGTTGTGGCGCCAGCTGCATCGCAGAGTAGCTATGTACGGACAAGATAAGCGCTGAAAGCATCTAAGCACGAAACTTACCTCAAGATGAGACTTCCTTTAAGAGTCGTTGAAGACTACAACGTTGATAGGCTGCAGATGTAAAGATGGTAACATCATAGTCGAGCAGTACTAATTACTCGTAGACTTAACAATTTTATTTAAATAAACTTTAAACCTTTTCTATTGTGTGTTTTCTTTCAAATATATGTCAATAAAGAATTTAAGATCTTTATGGTGATTATTGCGGTTAGGTCCACCTCTTCCCATTCCGAACAGAGAAGTTAAGCTAACCTGCGCTGATGATACTTGGATAAAACCCGGGAAAGTAAGTCATTGCCATATCCTTTAAAAACCTCAACATTTTATGTTGGGGTTTTTTGTTTTTATTTCTTTCAGTTAATAAATTATATCTAATCCTAAATAATCAGGACTGTTGAAATATTGTTGATGATGTGTTAGATGGTGTAGCGGCATACTATTGCATTTTGGGCATGCGCATTTATGGGGGCAAAAGATATAGCGGAAAACCCGTCCCATTAGGGAACCCCCCAATTATTTGATTTTTATAAATAAAAAAAACACCATGCGCATTGCTGGTGTCTTGGGTAGCCCAACCAGGACTCGAACCTGGGACCTACGGTTTAGAAAACCGGTGCTCTATCCAACTGAGCTATTGAGCCGTTTTATTGTTTTTTTTGTACTGTATGTAAATTTTTTTGGGAATAGAAGTTGATTTTGTTCAAACATTAATTAGTACGACTACTGAAAATTACAAAATATTATCAAGTATTCTTCTTTCAATTATGTTCGACTTATATTTCTATTTAATTTTTCATTGTTAGTGAACGTATCGACTGTTTTCTTAGATATTATTCATACATCTTACCTTAATGGTAATGTAGAGTAATAGATTAGATTTTAGGTAGTATATTTTTAAGTTTAAAATGGTATATCTTAATTTAATTTTGGAAAGAACTTGAGTACCCTTTGAAGTATGGAGATTGGAATACTTTGAAGGTAGTTTGATCTTCTTTTATCATAAAGTAAAATTTAAGAATATTTTTTTCTGCTTGAAAGATTGCGTGGTAACTACCAATAGGTAAGTTTATTCTTGTATAATTTATTGTATTAGGTAATGTTTGCCAATTTCGAGTATCGGCTTGTTCTGATATAGCATTTATTACACTTAGAGCTGACCCTAAAGCATCATGCTCTTTTCTTAATCTAGCTGTCGCAGCCTGTTTAATAGCTAAACGTAGAAGAGCTTCACCCATTTCTTTCATCATCCTGTCTTGTAAGGATACATAGGCTATTTTATCAATATTTTGTACTAATTCATAATTTTGATGAATTTGAAGACTATCGATTATTATCTTTGCATTGTCGTATGCTGTTTCACGGGAGATATATTTAGGAAATGCAATTCTTATAATTTTTAGGTTACTTATCGACTTACTATCTTCTCCTGCGTAAAATGGGAAATTCAATCCTAAGTTCAAATTAGTGAAATTAACCCATCCATTTGATCCTGGTATGACAGTAAAGTTGATAGTCCACTGATCTTTTACTGGACCAAATCCATTATTCCAAAACGTAACAAATGGAGCTGTATTTTTAAATGATTCAATTGTAATATGTTGTAAGTTGAATTGTTTCTGGAATTGATTGGCTTCTTCTTTGAAACCAATTAATAATGCTGTTCTTATTAAATCTTCTTTCAGTTGTTTTGGTACTGATGTATTTAAATTAATAGCATACTCCTCCTTGTATATTTTATAAGCGTTTCGGTAGGCTATAAATGCACTATTATAATCTTTTTGTGCATCATAGACAATTCCTGTTAATAGATATACAAATGCATCGTTTTTGTATTTATTTTTACCCTTGTAATAATCTGTAATTTTATCAAGTTTTAATTGCATTCGTTTACATTCTACTAATGCTTGATCTAATAAACCTTGTTGTAAATAATTTATGGTGGTATAATAATGGATCATTACTTTTTCGAAGTTTTCTCCTTCGTAGGTTTGAATTGATGGATTGCTTATGAATGAAGCCGCTTTTAATCCGATATTTTTTTGGTAATCTTCTATAAAATAATCAGCTTGCTGAAAATACTTATTACTTTCTTCAGGCTGATTATTCATAAACAAAACGGTACCTTTATTAAGAAAATAAAGTAACTGATTTCTTTTTTGGTTTTTTAGATTTCCATTTTCTAATTGCATTGATGCATGTGGATAGTCTCCGCGGTAAATGCTTTCCATTATTGCTTGATTCTTTTGATAATAACTAGCACAGGCTGACAGCGTAAAAATTATCAATAATGTTAGCAGATAATAAAATATGCGCATGGAATTAGGTTCTGTTGGATTTAGTTGCGTATTGCTTTCTTAATTTTCTTATCTCCAATCCAAACTTTTTCATTTGTTTCAAGATCTGTTAATTCAAGGTCAACTTGATAATAAACTGTTTTTTGATTTTTATATTGATCAACAATTGAGCTAATTACTCCATTGATCATAAAATCGGCACCTTTCTCACGCCCCCATTTTTTCTTACTATCCTCACTAGAAAAAGTTTGTTGCTCGTTACGTTCTTCACGTAGTTGGTTTCTTTCTTCACCAGATTGAACAATTGATACCGTACCTGAATTGATACACGCTTTTTCAAGATCTTTAATAAATGTAATTGGGTCTATTTGTTCTGAAGATTTGTTTTTAATGCTACCTACAATTAAAACTGGTTTACGGTTATGCTTTTGTTCGAAATTTGTCCTCCAATTACCTGTTAATATTTGGGTAATGAGTTCGTTAGCAACTAGTCTTGAGTCGCTATCATTCCAACGTCCGCTGAGATCAGTCTGTTGACTAGGTTCTATACGAGTTACTTTGCGGTTAGCGCAAGCTGATGAAAACAAAAGGCCTACGACAAGTGGTAAAACAATTAAAATACGTTTCATAATTTATTTTTTATATTGGTATGCAAATGCTGTTCCAAAATAATAAATTTAATTTCAATAAACTAAAAAAGGGAGTCGAAACTCCCTTTTTTAATTTAATAAATTGTTTAAATGCAGTGTTATTCAACAATAAAAATGCCTTGCATTTTCATCCAGTGACCAGGATAAGTACAAATGTATGCATAAGTTCCTGCTTCAGCAGGAGCTGTGAATTCTACAGTAACTGTAGCTCCAGGAGCTGCAACTGCTGAACCAGCTATTACGTTTACATTTTGCGGGTTAAAATAATTTTGATCTTTTAGGTTGATACCTTCAGTAGCTACTTCTTTTTCGGTGCCTTGTTTAACAAATACAATGTTGTGCAGCATAGAAGCATCAGTACCTTGATTTGTTAAATTAACTTTTACACTAGAACCTGCTTTTACTTTAATTTCTTTGGTATCATATCCCATGTCTGCCATGGTATTACCAACCGCATTAATTGTAAATTCTACTGTTTTTGGTGCTTCAGTTCCCGTTGTTGCTTCGGTTGTTGTTCCACTTGTTTCTGTAGTTTTGTTTGAATTAGAATCTCCGCAAGCATAGATTAATGCTAATGCCATAGAGGCGATGATGATTTTTTTCATTTTTTTTATTTTTAGTTAATTGTAGTATATAACAACCGAATGGCTATTAAAGTTTATGGTTTCTTAAATATCCCTTGTAGTTTTTTCTTTGCTTCTTGCTCTGCCTGTTTTTTTAGCTTTTCTTTTTCTTCGGTAGCTTTTTCTTCAGCTTCTTTTTTTAAACGAATTGCTTCGGTTTGTGCTTTCTGTTTTGCATTATCAGATTCGGATTTTAATTTAGCTATTGATTCTTTTTTTAACCTTTCGGTCTCTGCTTTTACTTTCGCGGCCTCTGCAAGTGCTTTATCTTCTAAAATTCTCCTCTGTTTATTAAGTTCATCAGTAGCCTGTTTTTTTAATGAGTTAGCTTGTTCCTTACCAAGGTTTGTTAAATTGGTTGTGATTTTAGGCTCGGTAAATGCACCACTAATACCTAGTGTTACATTGATGTTTTCATCTATTTTAATATCGGATTTAACTTTATCATTAAGTGCCACTAATGCTGTTTCTAGAGCTGTATTCACAGCTCCAAGTTCAGTTCTTTTAATGTCAATTAAGCCTTTATAATCAATTGTCTGATCTAATCCTGTAGAACCTGACAGATTCATGATTTTTCCCGCTAGATTTACCTCAAAAGGTTGAGTGTAGATTCTTCCATTCTCCACCTTGTATTCTATATTAACATTTTTCAGCCCAACACTTCTATATTTTTCATTTTTCAAGATATCTGCTATTTTGTTGAATAACTTTACCTCTTTAATTTCTGCATCAGGAATATTTAAATATCCGTTTGCGAATAAGGTAGGGTAATGGGGATTTAGGTGGTTATCTAGTTTTGTTGTTAAATTTAAGCTTGTTGAAAATGTACCAAACATATTTTCGGCTATTGGCGCTAATTTTTTTATAGTGTTGAATGTTTTAAATGCTCTTTGGATATCTAAGTTAGTGATTTCAAAATCAATTTTTATTGATGGTGTATTTGGCGAGGTAGTTTCGTAGTAACCATTCATTTTTATATTGGAACCAAGAGTGTTTAAAATAACATTGTTGAAAGACAACTTTTGATTTTGAACAACTAATCCTCCTGCAAAATTGGTAATCTCGATATTAGAATATAACAACTGTTTGATGTTGCTGTTAAATTCAAAATTAATAT
>CALPIR020000185.1 GCA_943323675.2 Chitinophaga pinensis
ACGGAGATATTGCTATTGGCGAATCAGCTCGTTTAGCTCCTTATTATGATAAAAACAACGATTCAAAATATGATCCTTTAGATGGTGATTATCCTACTTTGAATAACGGAAAAGAGGAAATCAAAAACATACCTGATATGATGTTGTATATGATTTACAACGACAAAGGTAATATTCACAGTGAAACGCAAGGTGTTCCTATCGGTATAGAATTGCATACTCAAGCTTTTGCATATTCAACAAATGATGAGATTAATAACATGACATTTTATCGTACCACTATTTACAACAGAAGTAGTGAAACTGTTGATAGTACGGTATTTGGTCAGTGGGTTGATGCAGATTTAGGAAATTACTCTGATGATTATGTAGAGTGTGATGTGGCTCGTAATTTAGGTATTTGTTACAATGGTGACGATAATGACGAAGGTATATTAGGCTACGGCTTAAATCCACCAAGTGTTGGTGTTACCTTTTTTGAAGGTCCAAGAAGACCAGATAGTTCAGAAATTGGATTGACAAAGTTTGTTTATTATAACAATGATTTTAGTTTAACAGGTAACCCTAGTCGCCCTGAGCATTTTTGGGGTTATTTAAATGGACGTTGGAAAGATGGCGCAAATATCACATATGGTGGTAACGGCCGAGGAGGCTCTGATACTGCTAGTTTCATGTTTCCTGGGAATACAGATCCTGCAGGAAGAGCTACATGGAACGAACGTATTGCAGGTAATCAACCACAAGACAGACGTTTCTTGCAAACGGCTGGTCCATTCACATTGTTGCCTGGCGCTGTGAATCGAGTTACAATTGGTGTCGTGTGGGCTCGAGCGTCAAGCGGTGGAGCTACAGGGTCATTCAATTTGCTTAAAGAAGCCAGTGATAAAGCCACAACATTATATAAAAATAATTTCGACTTGAAAGTTGGACCTGATGCTCCAAAATTAGAAGTTGTTGAGTTAAACAGAAAGCTTGTAGTTAAAATTTTAAATACACAAACTATTGAAAATTTTGTTGACACATTCGCAGGTCCTTGTGCAGATAAAACGATTTATAAATTTCAAGGATACCAGGTTTGGCAGTTAAAAACAGCCAGCGTGCCAAGTGATATTAATGATCCTGCACAAGCCCGATTAGTCGCTCAATTTGATATTGTTGATGGTGTAGCTAGAGTAGTTAATACAGTATTTAGTCCTGAATTAGAGGAGAACGTTAAGCGTATTATGGTTGAAGGTAAAAATGAAGGTGTTCAACATACTTTCGAAATTACTAAAGACTTATTCGAAACAGGGTCGGACCAAAACTTAGTAAACTTCAAAAACTATAACTATTATATAGTTTCATATGCAACTGCAGCAAATTGTGCAACAGATGCTGAACAATATTTATCAAGTTCAAAAACTATTGGTGAGTCTAACTTATCAATTTACACTGCTATTCCTCATGATCCTACACCTTCTGGTGCATCATTAAATAGCGATTACGGAACTGGCTTGCCTATTACTATGGTTGAAGGTTTAGGTAATGGTGGTCAGGTCGTGAAATTATCTGAAGCTTCGATTAATTCGTTACTTGCGGCTCCTTATTATGTAAAAGAACGCACCTACCTTTCAGGATTTGGTCCAGTGAAAGTAAAAGTTATTAACCCAGTAAATGTACCCAAAGGTAGTTTCGAGTTAATAATGCGCGATGGATCTTCTAACATTAAAAAGACCGATACTTTATCGGCCGCAAATACACGTTGGGTTCTGAAAAATTTAACTACTGGAGAAATAAAAACTTCAGATACTACATTAGCTTTTGCCAATGAACAGATATTTACTGAATGGGGCTTGTCGGTTCAAATGAATCAGTCTATTCTTCCAGGAAATTCAGAGTCTCAAGTAGACGAGTCGAATGGCTACTTATCATCATCTATAGTTTTCTCTAATTCAACCGATGAGTGGTTAAGTGGTGTTCAAGATGAGCAGTCTCCATTCGGTTCAATACCTTTCTATCAAGCATCTTTCAATTGGATTCGTTCTGGTAGTAATGGTAAACCTGATTTTGAGAATGCAGAATTACATGATTTTGCGATTTCAAAAGCTCCGATTGATCCACGTAAAAACTTCTCGAATATTATAGAAAGTCGTTGGGCTCCATATGCATTAGCTTCACGTTGGAGAACAGTATCAACAACAAAGCTTCCTACATTTGGTCCAGCATGGGATGGTGGAGTAGGTACAATAGGAAGCGGATTAGCTTCTAATGACAATCCTTTATCAGACTTACATAGTGTTAAAGTTGTTTTAACTCGCGACAGAACAAAATGGAGTAGATGTGTTGTATTGGAATTGGGTGAAGATAAAAACTTGAATTTTGGCAATGCCGATAAAATGGATATCCGTAAATCTCCATCAGTTGATCAAAATGGTCAGCCAGATGGTAGCGGAACTTTAGGAATGGGATGGTTCCCTGGTTATGCAGTTGATGTTGAAACTGGCGAACGCCTAAATATCATGTTCGGAGAAGACTCATCTCTACCTGGTGAGAATGGTTCTGATATGATTTGGAATCCTACTTCTAGACTAATTGACCAAGTTGGTCGTCCAGCATTTGGCGGTAAACATTACATTTATGTAATGACATCAAAACGTTTTACCATCGGGGCAGGATCATCTGCCATCATATACAACGGTCCTCGCTATGATGGTTGCTCAGATTATAGCGTTAGGTTATCAACTGCTCCAGGTCCTGGTATGCCAAGCTCTTATAGTATAAGAAAACGTCAGGTATACTCTCAAGCGATGTATACATCAATGGCGATGTTAAATCCTGGTTCACAAATGAAATCTCCTTGGGATAATTTAATACCAAGTGATGTAGAAATAAGAATCAATGTGAAACGTCCTTATGCAAGTTTCTCTGTTGATGGTTCTGTAGTAAATGATAGCATGCCAGTATTTAGATTTAATACGGATGGTGTGGCTACTACCATTGGCAATAAAGAAATAGCTAAACGTGTATTAGATAAAGTAAGCATTGTGCCTAATCCATATTACGCATACTCTCAATACGAGGATCCAGGTAACCAATTAGATAGCAGGGTTAAAATTACTAACTTGCCACCTAAGTGTTTAGTTCAGATATACACCATGGATGGTGTAGTGGTTAGAACCATTAGAAAAGATGATGCAACTGCTACTTATATTAATTGGGATTTGAAGAATAATGCTAAAGTGCCTATTTCTAGTGGCGTATATTTAATCCACGTTAAATCGGATGAACTTGGTGAAGAAAGAATAATCAAATGGTTTGGCGTGATGAGACCTGTTGATTACGATACCTTCTAAATAAAAAATTAAAAACCGGAGAGGATTAAACCTCTCCGGAATATCACATAAAAAGTATTAGGCATGAAAAAATATATTTTACAATTAATGTCAATCACTGCTTTGCTTAGTTCAATGCAGGTAAATGCAGGTAATCCTGATCGTGCGGGTGGTGCTGGAGCAACTCAATTGCTCATCAATCCATACGGCAAATCTGCAGGAATGTTGGGAGCTAATACAGCTTCTATTCGTGGTGTTGAATCATTTCAATATAATATTGCAGGATTAGCATACACCAACAAAACAGATATTGGGTTTTCTCGTACCACCTATTTACAAGGTGCTGATGTTTTTATCAATAATTTATCGTTGGTGCAAAACTTAGGTTCGGGTAGTGTAATGGGATTATCCTTTAATTCATTTGATTTTGGAAATATTCCAATTACTTCTGAATCACAACCTGATGGTACATTGGGTACTTATTCACCTCAAATACTCAACATTTCTTTGGCTTATGCTAAAAAGTTTTCAAACAGTATTACTGGTGGTTTAAACGTTCGTTTAATATCTGAAGGTATTAGTAATGTTGGCGCTACAGGTGTTGGTATTGATGCAGGTGTTCAGTACCAAACTTCCTTAATGGCAAAGAAAAAAGACATTAAGAAGGAAGATTTCCGTTTTGGTATCAGTATTAAAAATATTGGTCCTAATATGACCCAAACAGGCTCTGGTTTGTCATTCCGTTCTATAAACTCAATAACAGGAGCCGATAGAAGAGCTTTAATGGGATCAGAAAGCTACAACTTACCATCGTTAATTAATATTGGCGCATCATATGATATGCGTTTAGATGCCGCAGCTAGTGAAACTTATTTTCATCGTTTAACTGCACATGGTAACTTTAATTATAACGCATTCTCGGCCAATGTTACTGCTGTTGGTTTAGAATATGCATTTAAAGAAACGGTAATGTTGCGTGGTGGTTATGCCTATCAAGAAAATATTCTTGATGCAAATGATTATTACACGCAATATGTTGGTTTTGCTGGAGGTGCTGGTTTCATTTTGCCAATTAGTAAAAGTGGCACACGCGTAGCCATCGATTATTCTTATGCTCCTACCCGCGTTTTCAATGGTATTCACAACTTATCTATTACGTTATCTATAGATAATAAAAAATAAGATATATTCGCATATTACTATAAAGAGAAACGCTTCCTGCAAGGGAGGCGTTTCTTTATTTTTATAACTGATTACAACTAACGTATTGAAATAAATATGGCACAAATTAATTATGTATCGAAAGAAGGATTTGAAAAAATGCAAAAGGATTTGTATGAAATGAAACACGTTCAGCGCCCTTTTATTTCAAAGCAAATTGCAGATGCAAGAGATAAGGGGGATTTGAGTGAGAATGCAGAATACCATGCCGCTAAAGAAGATCAGGGACTACTAGAAGGACGCATAGCTCAATTAGAGGATTTGATAACACGCACACGTGTGATTGATGAATCTAAATTAGACAACAGTAAGGTAATGATGTTAAGCAAAGTAAGGGTGCTTAATCTTACATCTAAAAAGGAGATGGTTTACATCATGGTTTCTGATTC
>CALPIR020000186.1 GCA_943323675.2 Chitinophaga pinensis
TAATGCGTTGGGTGGGATTTATGGTAAGCTCCAAGAATGCTTATAATAAAAAATGAGGCCGTGATGAACTCACAGCCTCATTTATGCTTTTACTAATTGTATGGTAATTTAGTATGAATAAAAGGAATAAAAGCCTCTACTACCATTGGCATAAATGCCTTCAATTAATAATTGACCTTTGCCGTTTTCCAAGTCTTTTATTAAATCTTCGGCTTTGGTGTATGTTTTTTTATTAAACGAGGTAATGATAAAATCTTCAGGAATGCCCATGTTTCTGATTCTACCATTTTTTATGTTACTAATTTTTATACCCGATGGTATGCGGTATTTATCGGCCTCTACTTTTGATATTAGGGTGAAATCAGCACCTAGAACAGTTGAGCTAACGCTTTGTTTACGCGTAATTTCCGTATTGCCTTCCCGGTTAATTAATTTCACATACATATCTAAGCTTTTGCCATCTCTAAGCAAGGTAATTTTAACCCTATCACCTGGTCGGTAGTAACTAACTTGCTCATCAAAAAAGGCCTTACTTTCAATTTCACGCTCGTTAACTTTTACAATCACATCACCATTTTTAATGCCTGCATTTTCGCTTGGGCCACTTGGCAACACGTATTGCACATATACACCAAGGTTGTTGTTGATGTTTAATTTTTCGGCAAGCGGAGCATCAATATCAATAATATCCATGCCTGTAAATCCACGTTGTACTTCCTTGTACTCTATTAAATCACGCACAATTTTTTGTACCAGGTTTGATGGAATGGCAAACCCATAACCACTGTATGCGCCAGTATTTGAAGCTATTGCGGTATTGATGCCAACCAATTCGCCATTGGTATTTACCAATGCTCCTCCGCTATTACCTGGATTAATAGCGGCATCTGTTTGTATAAAACTTTCAATAGGAAAACGGTTGTTTACCACATTAATGTTTCGGCCTTTAGCACTTACAATACCTGCAGTTACGGTACTGGTTAAATTAAAAGGATTACCAACGGCCAATACCCATTGGCCAATTTTCACATCATCGCTATTGCCAAAAGGTATGTGCTGTAATCCTTTGCCTTCAATTTTTAATAAAGCTAAATCGGTAGAACCATCTGTGCCAACAACTTTGGCTTTATAACTGTGCTTGTTGTTATTGGTAATTACTTCAATTACATCAGCATCTTTTACCACATGCAGGTTGGTAACTATATAGCCATCAGCACTAATAATTACTCCACTTCCCGAACTGGTAACCGGGCCACGTCTGCCAAAAAAATCCCAAGCCGACCAAAAATCATAATATGGATCGGAGGCTTGTTGGTTGCTGATGGTTTTAATAAAAACTACAGTTGGGGTTGTAATAGCAGATGCTTTAATCATGTCATCGCTACTTGCTACTTGTATGCCTTTATTATCTACATTATTATAAATGTCTTGTGTTTGGTTGTTTGAAACTCCTTGAGTTAAAACAACCCTATTTGGCAATAAAAAATAAAAACTTGCGGCACCCGCCAAACCACTAGCAAATCCTAGCGCAATTAAACTCAGTTTTGTTCTCATTTACAGTCTATTTTTTTACAAAATTATACATTAGCACATCAAAAAATCAAACGGAAATGATTATTTTTTGGTATAAACAATGTTTGCTTTTAACACCAAATAATGAAGTGTTTGGTTTGGTGTATTCGTAATCAAACTGATTTGTTTTTCCACTTTCCCAATGTCGTAGTTGGTGCTATACAGCACTGTAATGGTTGCTTTCTTGCCTTTTTTTATGGGTTTGCTGTAATCGAAATCGGTTGTGGTGCAGCCGCAAGTACTAAATATTTTGCGCACATACAAAGGGCTCTTGCCTCGGTTGGTAATGGTAAAATTAACCGTGTGGGTTGATTGGGTATTTACTTGGCCTAAGTCAACCACAGGTGTTATAGCTTCAAAAATTGGAGGATGTGCTTTTTCTTTTTCACCAAGGTTATCAAAATCTTCAATAATATTAGCACGTATCAAAAACTTCTTTTTGGGTTCTAGGCTATCATCCGTATGCACAATCACTTCATCTAGCTTTTTCCCGTAATCATTGGCTTCTTTAGCTCTGTACTTAAATTTAATTCCTAGTCCTGAATTTGGCAAAATGTAATCTACATCTTTGGTTACACTCATGTATGATGGTGTTTTAATGCCTAATATTTTAATTGTTTTTGGGGTAGGGTTATATATTACCCTGAAAGCAGAATCTGTTGCATAATTAAAAATGGCAGGGAACATAACTTCATAAGAATCAAAAAGGGTATTGCCCTGTTTTGATGGATATGTTTTAGTTACCCTTGCATTAACATCATCAACAAAAATGCTAAATTTTAAATAATACACATTGGGCTCACCATCTGTAAACACCGTTATGGTTTTGGTTTGGGTACCGCTTAATTCTTTAGGGTAAAAATATATTTCAATTTCACCTGTTTGGTTAAAGGCAATTGGTTTATTATCCCATTTAGGTTTAGAGCAACTGCAATCAGGCTTTATGTTTGTAATGGTGGTTTTTCCCTTTCCAATATTTCGGTATTTGTAAACCACTTTAATGGGTTCTTCTTTATCTTGAATGGAGCCTAGGCTTATAAATGTGCGTTCGAAAAATAATGCACCCTTTTCTGTTATGGCTTTGGGTTTAGTTTGGTTGATGTTGTTTTTTTGTGCAATGGTTACTTGTGTGCTCAATACAAGTAAAAGGGCTGCAATGATGGGGTATGATAATATTTTATTCATGATAGGTGTAATTAAGTTTTATAGGTTTAAGGCTACTTGTATATTGACGTAAAAATTAAGGTTTGAGTTGCATGGTAAACATATCTGCATCGGCAGTTACTGGAAAGTCTATTCGGTATTGATTTATTATTTCTTTATTTATAACATGAATGGCGGTGTCTTCTGTCATTGCTTTTTGGTAAACAATATTTCCTAACGGATCTATCAAACTGGAGTTACCACTGTGGTTAACTTGGTTTCCATCTTCACCTACTCGGTTAACCGCCACAACATAACATTGGTTTTCAATGGCCCTAGCTTGTAACAAAATTTTCCAGTGCTCTGCTCTTCTTTCGGGCCAGTTGGCCACAATAAATAGGGCATCGTAATCACACGCTGCAGTTCTTCTTGCCCATACCGGAAAACGTAAATCGTAACAAACCAATAACCTAATGGCAAAACCTTTATATTGAACGATTACCAACTCATCGCCCGCCTTGTAGTGGTTATGTTCTTTGCCAATACTAAACAAGTGGTGTTTGTTGTATGCATGGTATGTGCCATTTGGATTCATCCAAATAAACCTGTTGTAAACATCATTGTGTTTGGTGTTCATCATTACGCTGCCACAAATTGCCGTATTGTATTGCTGTGCCATGTGTTGCATCCATTGCATGGTTATACCATCAGGCTTTTCGGCTAAACGGGTATTCATGCTAAAGCCTGTTGTAAAAGTTTCTGGTAGTACGATTACATCAACGGGTTGGTTAATGGCTGCAATTTTTTGGGTAAACATTTCCAAATTAGCAGTTGGATTTTCCCAATGCAGGTTAGCTTGTATGGTAGCAACAATTAGCTCGCTCATATTTTGTGTAATTTTTCAGCCGCTTTTTCAAGGGTTTGGTTCTGTTTGGCAAAACAAAAACGAAGCACGTGGTTGTCAATGTTTTTATGATAAAAAACGGATGTTGGTACAGCAGCAATTTTATATTCCTTGGTTAAACGAATGGCATAGTCAGTATCTTTTTCTTTTGTTATTTTACTGTAATCTAACAACTGAAAATAAGAACCTAAACATGGCATTAACTTAAACTTGCTGCCTTTTACCAATTGCTGAAAATAATCTCTTTTCTCCTGATAAAAAGCAGACAACTGCAAGTAAGCGTCCTTGTCATCCAAATAATCCGCAATGGCGTATTGCACGGGTGTATTTGCACTGAAGCACATAAACTGATGTACTTTTCTAAACTCAGTAGTTAGGTTACTAGGTGCTAACACATAACCCATTTTCCATCCTGTGGTGTGAAAGGTTTTACCAAAAGAGGATACAATGATACTACGTTCTGCCAATTTAGGATAACGTGCTACACTTTGGTGTTCAACGCCATCAAAAATAATGTGTTCGTATACTTCATCACTTAAAACAATGATCTCAGAATTTTTAACGATCTTCTCTAAGCGCTGCATATCCTGAGCGCCAAGGGTTGTTCCCGTTGGGTTGTGAGGCGTATTAATGATAATCATTTTGGTTTTGTAGGTCACTAATTTTTTAACCTCATCCCAATCAATTTTATAAGTAGGGTATTTTAACTCAGCAAAAACTGCACGACCGCCATTAACATGTATGGCAGGTAAGTAGCTATCATAGCAAGGTTCAATAATAATAACCTCATCACCTTCGCCAATAAAGGCACTGATGGCCGCGTAAATTGCATGTGTACCACCGGGTGTAACCGTAATTTCTGTTTCGGGATGGTATGTTGCGCTATACAGCGCTTGCGTTTTTTCAGCTATTTTTTCGCGTAAACTCATTACTCCCGGCATGGGTGCATATTGGTTAAAACCAGCTCTCATGTAATGGTTTACCAACTCAACTAACTTAGGGCTGCACTCAAAATCAGGAAAACCTTGTGCTAAATTAATAGCATGATGTTCTGTGGCTAACGCACTCATCACAGTAAAAATGGTAGTACCTGTTTTTGGGAGTTTTGATTTGATGGATCCGGGAAACTGCATAATCTTTCGCTATCAATTAAAGTTCTAAAATACTTGTAATTATTAAAGATTTACAAGTTTAGGCTCAAAAAAATATAAACCTTAAATAAATATCTTGTAGCTGTGCATTTTATAGTTTAGGGTTGGTCTTATTCTGCTATATTTGCGCCACTAAA
>CALPIR020000187.1 GCA_943323675.2 Chitinophaga pinensis
AAAAGTACTGTTAATTATTTACATTTTATATAATTTGCGTGTTACCAAATTTACCCAAATGACCAAACGGCTCCCTCTATTTTCAACACCCTTTTTCTTAGGATTATTTTTTACTTTAACTGTATTTGCCCAACCTTTACAAAAGGGGTTGTTATGGGAAATTTCGGGCAAGGGATTAACAAGGCCATCGTATTTATATGGCACCATGCACGTAAGCAGTAAATTGGCATTTAACTTAAGCGATTCGTTTTTTACGGCCATTAAAAATTGCGATAGGGTAGCGTTAGAAAGTTCGCCAGAAAACTGGTTGGAGGAGTTTTTAAGCACCGAGTTTATGAGCTACACCATGCGCAGCCAAAGCAGTGAGGCCAGGGGTAATGATAACCCCATTACCATAAATGATTTTACGTGGTTTAAAGATTTTTATGCCAAAGGGTATATTAAAGAGGCTTTGGCCCGCGACCCAGATGTGTTAAACCAGTTGATGTTTAGGCACACGGGTACTAAACAAGATTTTGAGGAGGATACGTACCTTGATTTATATATTTTTCAGACGGCCAGTAGGTTAAAAAAACCAGTTGTTTCTGTTGAAGATTTGGATGAGAGTTTAAAGTTGGTAATGCAAGCCTACACCGATATGTACCCAGAGGATAAGGAACGGAAGTACAACAAAGATTTTGATCGTTTGCTGGAAGATTATTACCGCCAAGCCGATTTATCTAAGCTGGACTCGTTGATGCAAAAACAAGGTTACAGCGAAACATATTTTGAGCGCATGCTTTATGTGCGTAATAAAAACATGGTGCAACGCATGGATTCGTTGATGCATTTGGGTACTTTGTTTACTGGTATTGGTGCTGCGCATTTACCAGGCGATAAGGGGGTAATTAGTTTACTTACCCAAATGGGCTACACGGTGCGTGCGGTAAATTTAGGTGAGCGCAATGCGGCTTTACGTGGTAAGTTAGATAAAATTGAAGTGCCTGTGGTGTATCAAAAATTTACTTCGGCCGATGGCCGTTTTAGTGTTGATGTACCGGGCAAATTATTGGTAATGCCTGATAACAGCGTTAGTCAGCAGTACCTAAGAACCGATATGATGAATGGTTCGTTTTATTCGGTTAACCGCATAAGAACCTTTGCTCCGTTTATTAATTTTACCGAAGAGCAGTTTAAAAAAAGCATTGATAGTTTGTTGTACGAGTATATTCCGGGTGACATACAAAGTTTTAAACCTACAACAATTAGTGGTTATAAGGCGTATGACATTACCAATAAAACCAAACGTGGCAACCTGCAACGCTATTGCATTGTGTTTACTCCTTTTGAGCTGTTTGTGTTTAAAGCGGGTGGAAATGGTACTTACATAAAAAAGAATGCGGCACCATTTTTTAGTAGCATTGTTATTCATCAACCTGCTGCGGCAACTGCTCCTTTTAGTAGCAACAAAGAAGGTTTTTCATTAAATTTACCTGTAACTCCTTTAGCCAATTTCGAAAATTCTACTTTAACCAATTATACCCCTAACTCCCATATTTTTCAGGCGGTTGATGCCGATGGGATTAAGTACTTTTTACTAAACCAGGTTGCAATTAATACCACTTACTTAGAAGAAGATAGCGTAGAAATTAATTTGGTTGAACGTGGTTACCTAGAGGGCACTGGCCTTACTTTAACCAGCCGTAATTACAGCAGTTTAGGCGGTTATCCAATATTGTATTGCACTTACAAACACCCCAACAGAGACACCAAAATGGCGGCCATTTATGTGCTAAGGGGCAGCCATGTGTATGCGTTTTCTGCCTGGTGCACCAGCGATGAACAATTGAAAAAAGCGGTTGATGTGCTGAATACCTTTAAGTTGGTTGATGTGGTTTCGGCTCCCGGAAAACCACGTTTGGATAAGGTACATAAATTTACGGTGGTATCGCCAATTCCTATTCCACCAGATGTAAACAGCTATAATTTCTCGTTTAAAAAGCGCGATGAAAAAAGCAACCACACCGGACAAAGTGAGTACATAAATTTCTTTGATGCCGAAACCGGAGAGCGTGTTGAGTTGCGCTGGCAGCGTTTGCACAAGTATTTTATGAGCAAAGACACGGCTAAGTTTTGGAAAAGTGAGTTAGAGGAAATGAACCCCCGCAATGATTACACACAGCAAGTAACTTATTACAATAAAAATGGAGCGGTGTGCGCTGATGTATTGTTTACTGATACCAATACAAGCCGAATGATGCTATCTAAAGTAATCATTAAAGGCAGGTACATTTACACCTTACTGGCCCATACCGATACCATTACCCGAGGTAACAATTTTGTGCGCACGTTTTTTGAAACATTTCAATCAACAGATACGTCAAAAGTGGTTCAGCCATTTGTAGATAAAACAGCTATTTTATTAAGCGATTTGTTAAGCGATGACAGTACAACTTATGCCCAAGCCCGCGATTTGGTTGGCCGTACGCAGTTTCAAGGTAAAAGCTACATGCCCATTGCCGAAACCTTAGGTAAGCTTAAAGATGACAAGTATAAAAAGGACATGCGCATTGAGTTGGTTAATGAAATTGGTTTTAGAAAAGATGAAAAAGCCATTCCGTATTTAACCAAAGAGTATAAAAATGCGGGTGACGATTACGATTACCAAGTAGCTGTTTTACGTGCCTTGGCTTCTATTAATAGCAACAACTCGTACAAAGCGTGTAAAGATTTATTAATTGCCGAGCCTCCTTTTGCCAGCGATAACGCCTTATACAACCGCTTGTTTGATTACATTGAGTCGGGTGATAGCTTGTGGAATAGAAAACAATTTATACCTGATGTGTTAAAGTTAGGCGAAAACGAAGAGTATAAAATTTACGTTCACCGCATGTTGGCCGATGCCATTGATAGCAGTAAGGTAGCGGCTTTAGCTTATCAACCCTACATAAACAGTGTAATTAACGATGCCAAAAAAGTATTAAAGCAAGAGTTAACCGAAGACGAAAAAGAGAGCTACTCCCGCAATTACGATTTAGAAATGTATAACCGCATTTTGATTAAACATGTTGATGATGCACAAGTTAAAGCGTATTTTAATAAGCAACTTAAAGCCAAAAACTACCACGTAAAAGGGTATGCAGTAGCCATTATGTTGGCCAACAAAAAGCCTGTGCATGATACCATCATTTACAACCTAAGTAGCAACATGGATTCGCGTTTAAGCTTTTATTTTGCGCTTAAAAACAACAAGCAGTTAGATAAAATGCCTAAGGAGTTTACCCAACAAGAGGCGCTGGTTTATTGCTATGCGCGCAATATGGTTAAACCAAGCAGTGGCGATACCAAGCTTGATACCCTGGTGTTGATAGCTAAAACATCAACCTATTTTAAATTAACTACGGGCAACATGTATTTTTTTAAATACAAATTAAACACAAGCGATGATTGGAAAACCTATACCGTAGGTATGCAAACGGCCGATACCACCCAATACCAATTTGTGTATTTTTTAAATGGGAAAAGTAAAGCAGATTTTGATGAGCAACAAACCATACAAGAGCAGTTTGCTAAAGCCATAGAAGCAGGAAAAGAATCGGCACGTAACGAGAAATACAACAACACGGGTTATGATTTTGATGAAAATGTACTTTTCGATTAATCAATCATCATTTCACTAAAACAAAAAGAGCACACAAGGCATGTATAGATTTTTATTGGTAGCTGTTTTTATAAGCAATTTAGGGTTGACGGTATTTGCGCAACAAGCGGTATCTAAAATTGCATTTGGGTCGTGTGCAAACCAAGCCAGTGAGTTGCCTATTTACAATGTGGTGGTGGCCCACAAGCCCGATTTGTTTGTGTTTTTGGGCGATAACGTGTATGGTGATACGCATGATATGGATACCCTTGCTGCTATTTACAAACGCATGGGCAACAAACCCTCTTTTAAAAATCTTAAAAACAATGTGCCACTTATTGCCACTTGGGACGATCATGATTATGGCGAGAATGATGCAGGGAGACACTTTGCAGAAAAAGAAAAATCGAAAGAGGTGATGCTCGATTTTTTTGACGAACCGAAAGCATCGGAGCGAAGAAACAGGGCTGGAATTTATACCTCATACTTTTACCAAAAAGAAGGAAAAACAATACAAGTTATATTGCTTGATTGCCGCACGTTTAGAGACGACTTAATACGTTTTGATAAGAAGAAGAAACACCGCAAAAACGGAAGACATAAACATTATTTTGCACCATACACAACAGCAGATTCTACCTTTTTAGGCGAGGCACAATGGAAGTGGTTGGAGGAAGAATTAACCAAACCTGCTGATGTAAGAATTATAGCCAGTGGTTCGCAATTTGGTATTGAGTATAATGGTTACGAGTCGTGGGCCAATTTTCCACACGAGCAATTACGCATGTTAGCATTGGTTAAAAAGACCAAAGCAAACGGGGTATTGTTTATAAGTGGTGATGTGCATTATGCCGAATTATCTAAGGTTAATTATCCGGGATTGTATCCTATTTACGACCTTACGGCCAGCGGATTATCATCTACATGGAAGTTTGCCACTCCAAATAAAAACAGGATTTGTGGCCCTGTTATGCAAAATCATTTCGGACTGATTACCATTAATTGGGACTTGCCCGATCCGCTGTTGCAGTTAGAAATTTGGGATGTAGAAAACAAGCGATGCATCTGCTACCAAGTGGCCTTAAGTCAGCTTACCTTTAAGTAGCCAAGGTAAACGTAAATTCTGTTTATAGCTTTACCTTTTAGTGCTTCAAACAGTATGGCAATTGTAAAATAGTTGTGGTTAATTAAAATACATGAACCCAATTAACCAACTCATCGCGCCAAACCAAAATAAATACGCCAACCATGCAAATGGCTGCCGCTACTATTGAA
>CALPIR020000188.1 GCA_943323675.2 Chitinophaga pinensis
ACAGCCACTTTGAGTTTGAAACGAAGTTCAGCGGAGCTAAAAGCGGATTGTTAAGGTTTATATTGTTCTAATATCCTTTTCTCTATACTAGCGCTCACGCAACACCAACCCAAAGCTCAATCGAATAGGCTGATTCTTCCGCGAGGAAACTGCTGTGTATTTCCGAGTTTTCTTTGAGTGCAATTTTGCGAAAAACCTCCTTCAGACCTTCCGGTAACCTCTGCGTTAAAAGTTTTGAAAATTATTATTTCACCAAAGAAAATATGTATAAACACTCCAAAGCAATTTGAGTAGCACGTTCTGTGTAAGCGGCATCTTGTTGTGGGGTGTTATCAAATGCTTTTGGGTCATTGTAAGTAGTGCCAATTCGTAATTCCACACCCGGAATATAGGGACAATTCTGCTCCGCATCACTGCAAGTCATGATGGCGGCAAAATTTTGCTGCGGGTTTAATGGGTGATTGTATACTTTAGAGAAACAAGTTGTAAACGCATCATCAGCAAATTTTACAATATAAGTAGGGTTGAGGGTTTGATCATTGCCCTTAATATCAAACCCAATTTTACGAAGCGCGTTTATGGCATTTGGGTTAAATGCGGTGGCCTCCGTTCCACCTGAAAACGTATGTACATCTTTTACCCCAAAATAATTTGCTGCAACATCGGCCCACACTTGTCCAAAATGGCTTCTGCGCGAGTTGTGTGTGCATACATAAACCAAATTTATAGGTTGTTGGTTGTCTTTTTTGGTTTGAATGTAATTGCTGATTTTCTGTAAGAGTTGTTTTCTTTCGAATGTGATTTCATCTAATTGAAGCATCAGGTTATCGCAAAAAGAGGTTATGGTCGCGAACATAAATTAGTTTGTTGGTGATTTAAATAAATGTTGTTTTTTTAGTGCAAATTGTACCAATAAAATGAGTATTGGCACTTCAATAAGTGGTCCAATAACAGCCGCAAATGCAGCCCCCGAATCAATGCCAAAAATACCGATGGCAACGGCAATGCCTAATTCAAAATTATTGCTGCCTGCTGTGAATGAAAGTGTGGTTGTTTCTTTGTAGTTAGCCCCAACTTTTTTCAGTAAATAGAAAGTTGATAAGAACATCACCAAAAAGAAAATAGTTAATGGAATGGCTACCATTACCACATCAAATGGAATGGTTACTATCATTTTGCCTTTAAGGCTAAACATGATTATAATGGTAAATAATAAAGCGATTAACGTAATTGGACTTATAGCAGGAATGAATTTACGATTAAACCATTCTTGACCTTTGGCTTTGAGTAAAACATATCTAGAAATTAAACCAGCCCCAAAGGGTATTCCTAAGTAAATAAATACGCTTTGAGCAATTTCGCCTATGCTTATATCTACTTCATAACCTTGAATGCCAAGGTGCTTGGGTACAACTGTGATATAAAAATAGGCATAACTACTATAAAATAGTATTTGTAGTACACTGTTTAGTGCCACCATACCCGCACATAATTCATTATCACCTTTAGCTAAATCATTCCATACTAAAACCATGGCAATACATGGAGCAAGGCCAATAAGTAGCATACCGGCCATATAGCTGCTATTATCACGCATAAATAAATATGCTAAACCAAACATTAATGCAGGGCCTACAACCCAACTTTGAAAAATACCTATCGCTAAAATTTTGGGGTGTTTTAAAATTTTGCCAATCTCCTCGTATTTCACTTTGGCAAGTGGCGGGTACATCATTAAAATTAATCCAATAGCTAACGGAATATTGGTTGAGCCACTTTGGAATTGTTGAAATAACTGGGCTGATTGCGGAATAAAATTACCAATTGATACACCTAAAATCATGGCTATAAAAATCCATAACGTTAGGTATCTGTCTAAAAAAGCCAATCTTTTATTCATCATTTATACGTGTTATTTAGATCCGTATTTTAAAATTATACCAATTTGCCCTGCGTGGTATGCGGTATGTGACGTAATACGACCTATAGCTTGCGCCTTGGTGCGTGTACCAAATTCTTTGGTGGTAATTTCTTCTTGCCAACCGTCCGGTAACACTTGATTAATAGCTTGCTCCAGATTAACTTTAGATTCTTTCAAATAATCCAATAGTACTTCTAGGTTGTTGTATTGACCTTTGTCTTTTCCAACACCTAAGGTTTCAATAGATCCTTTAATGTCCAATCCAAAAACATTTCGGGCAAAAAGTTGCTCCACCTCGCCAATGTGTTTTAACAAAAAGCCAATACAGTTAGATTGAGGATGTAATCTTTTAAGTAAATCAGACTCGTTAAGTTGGGTAAATTGATTTGTTAATCGAGTTCTTGACTCAAGCCATAGCTCGAGTATTGCTTGTGTTTGATTCATGTTTTTATAATTATACAACTAACAGCATCCGCCACCTGGGGTGCAAGAGGTGTTGTTTTCGGCAGGGTTTAAGTTGATTAAACTTATCTTAAGTTTTTCTGGTGGAATACCACATTTATCCTGTGCCAAACAATTGGTTGTTTTTGCAGTTAACTCAAAGTTGCCGTTTGCTGCATTAAAATATAATCCATATTTACCAATGGTGTCAGCTTGGTATTCAACCTCTACTTCAGCATCTGGCAATCGCAATATCCGCTCCGATAAATCAATAATATTATTCAGTTTTTGTGGTGCTAAACGGTGATCAAAATCGTTGGCTTCCCAAAGTTGGAAATTAATCACTTGTTCGTTTCTTACAGTGCCTCCACAATCAATAAATTGCTTTGTAATAATACCCACTTCGGTAACATGAAAATGAGCAGGAACAATTGTTCCGTTGGGCAATTTAAATGTAACTTCATTTAAATTTTGCAATACATTTTTTACTTCAGATAGTTTCATGATTTTGTTATTTGCAGCAAAGCGCTGTTGGTTTTTTGGTTAATAATTCAGTAGTAAGTTTATTAAAGCTATCCATATACTCTTCAAGCTTTTCCCAATTGATGCAGTAGCAAGATTTGGGTCCGTTTAGTGTGCCTTGAATAAGCCCCATATTTTTTAATTCTTTCAAATGTTGCGATACGGTAGATTGCGCTAAAGGCAGAACTTCTACAATCTCGCCACAAATACACTCGTGACGTTCGGCTAATGTTTTTAAAATGGCGATACGTGCCGGGTGACCGAGGGTTCGAGCAAAATCAGATAAGTAAATCTCATCCGATAAAAATTCGCTTTTTTTGTTGATAGCCATACTGTAAATATATATCGCAAATATACGATTAAAAACTAATTGGAGAAGGAATTTGTTATTTTTCGATATTTAATATACTGTCATTAAGTGTTTAAGTAATATCTTTATATCTCTAATCATATACACATGAATACAAAATTAATTAAATCGATTATCACGGGTGGATTGTTAATTTGGTCAATATCCGCAATTACCTATACAAATGCTCCTCCTGATTCTTGTACAGGTGCCCCTGGAGAATCTAATTGCACATCATGTCACGGAGGCAGCACCTTAAACAGTGGTGGTGCGTTAAACAATATACTATTAACAACATCTGCTCCTTTAAGCTCATTACAGCCTAATACTACTTATACATTTAATTTATCTTTTAGTCAAACTGGTAGAACTAAGTATGGTTTTCAATTATGTGTACTGCCATCTGGTGCAAATGGTTCATCGTCTAGTATTGGTATATTAATAGCTTCAAGTAGCGAAACCCAATTGTCATCAACAACAAATCCAAACCGCACATATTTGATGCATGATGTAAGTGGTACATCAGCCCCAGGAGCAACAAAAATATGGCAGTTCCAATACACAACACCCAATACTGTAAATGTAAGTCCTGTTTTTTATGTAGCAATAAATGCATCTAATGGGAATAATTCGAGTTCAGGTGATTTAATTTACACCAAAATATTTTCATCAACTGTGTTACCTGTAAAATGGGGTGATGTAAAAGTGCTTGCAAGTGAAAGCGGAGCGTTTATTAAATGGTCAACCTTAACAGAAATAAATAACCATTATTTTGAGGTGCAAAGAAGTTTAAATGGATATGATTGGGAAACATTAGGAGAAGTAAAAGGAAGTGGTAACCAATCAACAATAAAAACTTACCAATTTGCGGATGACACCCGCTTAATACATGCTTACTACAGAATTATGCAAGTTGATTATGACGGTAAATTGGATTATTCGAAGGTGGTACGTATTGATAAAAAAATACAGGAAACAGTCCTTCCTTTCTATAACATTGCATCTAAAAGTATAGTGCTTCCAAATATAGATTACACCGCTTTGGCACTTACCGATTTGAAAGGTAATTCATTAACGGTGAACACAAAAGATGTAAACGGAGTGCTGCAAATAGACGTGCACGATTTACCTGCAGGCATTTACGTATTGAGCGCATTGCATCAAACCAATAATGCAAGTTGGAAAGTTTGGGTAAGTGGTTATTAATAAATTCTTTATTCGGGATGGCGGGATTACTCATGTAGTCCCGCCATTTTTTATTTTTCTGTGGTTATAATAACAACTAATATTTAGGGGGCAATTTGCCTTTGTTTTATCACCATCAAATGAAAATGATTTGAGCTAGCAAAATAAACTTCGTGATATTTGATAGGATATAGGATGCAAAAACAACATGTTATGTTATACAATTTCTTCTTTTAACAATAACAATTAAATGAGATTGTTTTGATTTATGAGCTAAAACAATGTTTTGAAATACGTTACACAAAGCGTAAAATTGAACTTTATGGAAAATAATTATTTTGCTCACGAATCAGCTTTTGTTGATGAAGGTTGTACCATTGGAGAAGGATCCAAAATCTGGCATTTCTCGCACATCATGAGCAAGTGCGTTATCGGTACAAACTGCAACATTGGCCAGAACGTAGTAA
>CALPIR020000189.1 GCA_943323675.2 Chitinophaga pinensis
GAACTTGGCGCATTACATTTTGATTGGTAGCATCACAATCAAAATAACCAAAACTAGTAAATAAGTTTAAAGCAACATCAAACATACCCTGATAAGGCAAATGCCTTAAGTCTTGTACCTCAAAATGCAACCTGCTGTTTTCAGATACTTTAGCAGCAACGATACTTTGGGCTGCTAAATCAACCCCCATCACATCAAACCCCAAACTATTTAAATAAATGCTATGTCGGCCTTTGCCACAAGCCAAATCAATTAATTTTTGTTCGTGCACAAGCGCCAAACGATCAACCAAGTTTCTTAAAAAAAACTCCGCTTCACGCTCATCGCGGTTTTTGTATAAAATGTGATAATAGGGCGAGTCGAACCACTCGCTGAACCATTCTTTATTAACCTGCATTGATCTGGCAAGTTTAGTTTTTTTATGCCTAATACCGAAAGCATATCTCCAACAGGTTAATAAATAGGCCTAAACAGCGGCTACAACTTTATTTAGGTAAGGGCGTTTATAGCGGTGTTTTTATAATCTAATTAGGATAAAAAAGTTATTTTTACATAAAGCAGTAACGTTATCAACGAATTACAAATCAAACTTGGTTAACAAGCATTCAAATGATATTTTTGCGGTCCTTAAAAAACACCGTAACGTGACTTTAATTAAATCAATTTCAGGCATTAGAGGTACAATTGGCGGTAAAGCGGGCGATGCCCTAACCCCTATTGATGTGGTAAAATACACCGCAGCCTTTGGTAGCATTATTAAAAAAGATAAAGAAACTTGCCGCATTGTGGTAGGCAGAGACGCCCGAATTAGTGGCGATATGGTAAACCGTTTGGTTACCGGAACCTTAATTGGCTTAGGCATTGATGTAATTGACCTTGGGTTAAGTACCACACCAACAGTTGAGTTAATGGTTACTGAAGAACATGCCGATGGCGGTATTATTTTAACAGCCAGTCATAACCCTAAACAATGGAATGCCCTTAAGTTATTAAACGAAAAAGGAGAGTTTATTAGTGATGAAGTAGGCAAACAAGTGCTTGCTTTGGGCGATAAGGCTGAATTTGATTTTGCCTCGGTTGACAAAATTGGTGTTGTAACAGAAAGACGCAACGCCATAAAAAAACACATTGATAAAATTCTAGCGCTAGAGTTAGTTGATGTGGAAGCCATTAAAGCCAAAAACTTTAAAATAGTAGTTGATGCCGTTAACTCTACAGGAGGCATTGCTGTACCTATGTTGTTAAAAGCATTGGGTGTTAATGATATTGTAGAAATATACTGCACCCCTGACGGAAAATTTCCGCATAACCCAGAGCCATTGCCCGAAAACTTGCATGAAATATCTAACCAAGTGGTGCGTTCAAAAGCCGATTTAGGTATTGTGGTTGATCCAGATGTAGATCGTTTGGCATTGGTAAACGAAGATGGCAGCATGTTTGGCGAAGAGTATACATTAGTTGCTGTTGCAGATTATGTGCTTAAAAATGTAAGCAACGAAACATTAGAAAGATTAGGCCATAAACGCAACAGTGTTTCTAACCTATCATCAACTCGTGCCTTATTAGATGTAACCGAAAAATACAAAGGCAGCTACAGTGCAAGTGCCGTTGGCGAGGTTAATGTGGTACAAATGATGAAAGATACACAAGCTGTAATTGGTGGAGAAGGCAATGGAGGCATTATATATCCTGAGAGCCATTATGGTCGTGATGCACTGGTGGGAATAGCATTGTTTTTAACTCATTTGGCAAAATCAAATAAACTATGCAGCATTTTGCGCAACAGTTACCCTGATTACTTTATTGCTAAAAAGAAAATAGAATTAACCCCTGAAATTAATTTAGATGGGTTGATGCAAAAGGTGCAAGACAAATACAGCAAACAACCTATTAATACAGTTGATGGGGTGAAGATAGAATTTGATACGGAATGGGTTCATTTACGTAAATCAAATACCGAACCTATTATCCGAATTTATGCCGAAAGCCAAAGTGAAGCAACCGCTAACCACTTAGCCGAAAAGCTAATTATGGACATGAAACAATTTATTAAATAAAGTTAATTAATAAACATGTGGTGTAGCAACCACGTATAATAAACTAAAAAAGCATGGCATTAAAGTGTGGAATTGTAGGATTACCCAACGTAGGTAAATCAACCCTGTTTAACTGTTTAAGTAACGCTAAGGCACAAGCGGCTAACTTTCCGTTTTGTACCATAGAGCCCAATGTTGGAACCATTACCGTGCCAGATGAGCGCATGAATGAGTTAGCGAAACTGATTAACCCGCAACGTATTGTTCCTACCACCATAGAAATTGTTGACATTGCTGGATTGGTTAAAGGTGCCAGTAAAGGCGAAGGATTGGGTAATATGTTTTTGGCCAATATCCGTGAAACAGATGCTGTTTTACATGTGTTGCGTTGTTTTGATAACGATAACATAATTCACGTTGATGGCAGTGTAAACCCAATACGCGACAAAGAAATTATTGATACCGAATTACAGTTAAAAGACTTAGATAGTATTGATAAAAAATTACAACGCATCAGTCGTGCTGCAAAAACAGGCGATAAAGATGCTGCAAAAGCAGAAGCCGCTTTATTAAAGTATAAAAACCATTTAGAGTCTGGACAATCGGCAAGAAATTGCGCTGTTACAGAAGATGAAGCGAAGTTTGTAGAAGATATTTATTTACTAACGGCAAAGCCTGTATTATACGTTTGTAACGTTGATGAAGCATCGGTAGTAAATGGAAATAAATATGTTGAATTGGTAAAAGAAGCTGCTGCAAAAGAAGGCGCTGGAATGATTATGATTAGCGCTGCCATTGAATCTGATATTGCAGGATTGGAAAGTTTTGAAGACAGACAAGCCTTTTTAGCCGACATGGGATTAACAGAATCTGGTGTAACCAAGTTAATTAAAGAAGCCTACAAGTTGCTTAATTTAATTACATACTTTACTGCAGGTGTGCAAGAAGTAAGGGCATGGACCATTACCAGAGGCTTTAAAGCACCACAAGCAGCAGGTGTTATTCACACCGATTTTGAAAAAGGTTTTATTAGAGCAGAGGTAATTGCATACAACGATTTTATTACATACAAATCAGAAGCAGCGGTTAAAGAAGCCGGTAAAATGCGTGTGGAAGGAAAAGAATACACCGTAGCAGATGGTGATGTAATGCACTTTAGATTTAACGTTTAATAACACTACTTATTTATGAAAAAATTATTAGTTGCCCTTTTAGTATTGGTTACTGCAGTAAGCATAGCCGAAGCACAAAAACCAAAGAAACCAAAATTAACAGACGGATTGTATGCCGAAATGCAAACCACACGTGGAACTATTTTATTGCGTTTAGCCATGGATAGTGTACCTATGACTGTTGCCAACTTTGTAGGCCTTGCAGAAGGTAAAATTAAAAATACCGCTAAAGCAGAAGGCGTTCATTACTTTGATAGCTTGAAGTTTCACCGTGTAATTGCCAAGTTTATGATACAAGGCGGTGACCCATTAGGTAACGGACAAGGCGGACCGGGTTACAGTTTTAAAGATGAGTTTATTCCACAATACCGATTTACAGGACCAGGCATTTTAGCAATGGCCAATGCAGGTGCTGGCACAAACGGAAGCCAGTTTTTTATAACACACGTAGCTACACCCTGGTTAGATAACCGCCATACCATATTTGGTTTTGTAATAACAGGACAAGAAGTGGTAGATGCCGTGCAACAAGGCGACTATCTTGTAAAGGTTAAAATAATACGCAAAGGTAAAAAAGCAAAAAAGTTTAATGCTGCAAAAGTATTCGAAGAGTTAAGAACAAAATAAAACGCATTTCATTTTTCATCAAAAATCCCGTTAGTTCACTAGCGGGATTTTTTTATGCAATTTAATTTAGGGGCTTGCCCTCCGCTCCGCTACGTGCCGGGCTTTCCGCGCTGCTGGGCAGCCTGCTATAATCCCTAAGCCGGGCTTAACTATTGTAAAACAATTCGCTTTCATATTTACTTAGGCTTGCAAATAAGTAATTTAATAGCTTAATTGGTACTTGTATATAAACCCATTATCAACCCCAACATGAGCCAAACAATTGCACATCTTACGCAATTAATAGCCAACAAAACCATCATGGCAAAATTGGCTCTGCACGATAATCAAAAACGTATCGCACTATACTTTATCAATACCGCAACACTAAACCAATTGGTAAGGGCAATACCTGGAGCACGATGGAGCCGCACATTAAAAGCTTGGCACATAGCAGATGTTGATGCGCATCGTAATATGTGTAAATTAACACCAACAAATACCTATACTACTGCCACAAAAAATAACAACCAAATAAACGAGCAAACCCGCGAATTATTAAATAAGTATACCAATTGGATGGAGGTAAAACGCTACAGTAAAAGCACTATAGAAAGTTACACCAATTCCTTATTGGTGTTTTTTAGTTATTACCACCAGAAAAATACAGACCAAATTACCAACCAAGATGTAATGGATTTTAACACCCATTATGTATTAAAGAAAAACCTGAGTGCAACTTATCAATCGCAATTTATAAATGCACTTAAACTATTTTACCAAACAGTAAAAAACCACAAACTAGAAATAGAAAAATTAATACGCCCAAAGCAAGGCATTAAATTACCCAAGGTAATAAGCGAAAACGAAGTTACTGCTATTATAAACGCTTGCCAAAACTTAAAACACAAAACCATGCTCAGTTTAATTTATAGCGCAGGCTTAAGAAGAGGCGAGCTACTTGGTTTGTTAAAAACAGATATAGACAGCAAACGCATGACCATAACCATACGCAATGCCAAAGGCATGAAAGACAGAAACGTACCCCTATCGCCAGTACTA
>CALPIR020000190.1 GCA_943323675.2 Chitinophaga pinensis
AATAAATCACCAAAAGAAGACACTTTTGGTTTTTTTATAATTAATTCATCAATGCCCTTTTGTTTAATACTAGACATTCTATTTAACACAAAAAAGTGTTTTAATACAAAAGGATAAATCTCGCTTTTCTGATTCTTGATTAGCCATAAATAAATATCAAATGATGTATTGTCTTTCTTTAATTTGGCTATTCCATTTTTACACGTTGCAATCATGTTATGTAAAATTTAATAAGCAATGTTACATTCATACAATCACCCAAATTCAACTATTCATTCAACACACAACTAACCCACGCTAACGCCATTTTAAATAACACGAAAGCAACAATGCGGTGATTGAACATTAGTTTCTTTTATTTGTAGTGTATATGCTAAATAAACTGGTGTTCTTCTTTTTAACTTATTTGGTTATGGGCGTTTCTGCTCAAGGCAATAACCTGTGGTTTACTGGGTACAATTATGATGGTAAGGCACTTGAAAAAGAATCTTTATCTACTCTAAAGCAACAGGCGCTTACAGCCCAAGATAACAATAAGATTTTTGCATGTATTAATCTGGCCAACAAAGCCTATTTGCTAAATAAACACCCACTTTTATTTACTACCCTTAATTATGCATTGGTTTATGGTAAAAGCAGCAATAGCAGAGTTTCCGATTCGTTGTTGTACTACTTATACAATCTAAAATGCGAGCGTTTAATGTATGCTGGCCAATATGTAAAAGCGTATGAGGTAATTAAAGAAGCCCTTACTGTTGTTCCGCAGTACCACCTTGCGCATGCATATTTAAGATACAACCGCATTAAACTTTTAGCAAAATCAATAGCGCCTGTCCACATTTTAGGTATAGAAAATCAACTGATAAATTTGGCCGACATTTTTTTGGCTGCAAAGGCATATACCCCCTACATAGAAATATTGCTCATGCAACAGCAAAACTTCCCACAACTTTATTCGATAAAAGGCTTAGAAGAAAAATTTACTTTATTAGATGAATCGCATAGGGCAGAGGGATTCATGAATTTGTATTACTACACAGGTTCTGTAAAACCTGGCTATTTGTTTAATGCACTTGCAATACCCTCAAATAATTATTTGGCTTATTTCAGGCTTAATATAGGATTGGTAGAACATTACATTAGGGCCGACTCCATTAAGGCTGCAAACCATTATTTAAAACTTGCTCATCGTGTGGTATACTACCTTGCCGATTATGAAGTGAATAGACACTTCGCTGAATACCACCTTATTTTAAAAGAAAAAACTAAGGTTGAGCCTACTTTACACACCTTTATTAATCCTGTTGATTATGACTATAGAGAACAGTTTTTGGCATCTAAAAGTGCAGCTGCCGATTTGTTAAAAGAGGCCAAGGAGGCAATTATAATCGAACGCAACAGAAATAACCTCTTTATTAATTGGCTTGCTGTCTTACTGATGTTGGTAATTATATTGTTGGTATTTGTTTTTTATGGGTTTAAAAGGCTTAAGCAATCAACAACCTATAATAATTGGATTACCACCGCACTGTCTCATGATTTGCGCAGTCCCATTGCGCATATTGCCAATGCGCTTAACAAGCCTAATGGCATTAACCAAGCGAAGAGTAACCTAATTAGTTACGAGTATTTGTTAGACGATACGCTTAGCATGGCCATACGTGTACAGGGCGATAAACGGGCTGTTTTTAAAGCTGTTGATTTAGTAGAATTAATGGATGAATTGTTGTTAGACTTACAATTTATAATGTTGGATAAAGAAATTGTGATTAAAAATGAGCTACCCGATGATTTGACCATAAAAGGTGATTATGCTGGATTAAAAGTGCTGTTCAGAAACATCGTTTTAAACGCCATAAAACACAATAAGCAGAAAGGTTTTATTAACATCAAGGCGATTGTTGGCCCACCTTTAAGCGTGGTGATAGAGAATAGTATAAATGCACAAGGTCTTACCTCAACACCATCAGCAGGCAGTCAACTCATTTACTTTTTTTCAAAGCAAAACAAAGCACGTTATCGTTTTAAAAAACAAAACGATGTGGCTCTTTCTGAAGTAAAGTTTATTTAGCCTTTTTTGGCTATAGACGTGGAGTTGCCCAACAATATTTCTTCTATAACACTTTTGTATGTTTTACCCACGGGTACACTTTTGTTGCCTTTAAAGGTAGTTTCGTGATAGTCTATGCTATCAATTTGGGTAATATTAATGATATATGACCTATGTGTTTGTTTAAAACGGTTGTTAGGAAGTTCTTGTAATAATGATTTCAGCCTTTTGTAAACCAATAGTTCACGGTCATCAACAAGGTGTATTTTTAAATATTCGCCCTCTGCTTCCACAAATAAAATCTCATCAAAAGCCACGCGTGTAAATTTATTTTTCCCTGTTTGCAAGAAGAAAAACGTTAGTTCTTTTGATGCAATATGAAGTGTTAGTTTTCTATAGGCCCTTTCAATGGCGGTATAAAACCCCTCCGCTTTAATAGGCTTAGTAATAAAGTGAAGGGCATTGTGATCAAAGGCATTGATTGCGTATTCTGGGTAAGAGGTGATAAGTATTAATTCAGGTCTTTGTTCCTGTTTGTTCCAGAAATCTAAAAAATTGTCGTTACCAATTTTTATGTCGGCAAAAACCAATTGTAACTTATGGTTTGTTAAAATCTCTTCTAGTTGATGCAGGTTAGTGGCATGTCCAATTTTTTTAAATCGGTTGTCGTTAAGCATCAAATTTTCAACCTCTTCAATTGCTAGGGCATCATCATCTAAAACAGCATATTTAATCATTATACGTATTTGGTTTAACTTGCAAATATGCTTAAATAATCTGGCAAGCAGTGAAAAGACCTTTGGTGGTTTATAACTAGTTCTTTCGTGTGTTAAAACAGCTCTTTCGTGTGTTCTATGTTGGTGTTTGTGGGGGAAGTGTAGATAAAACGTTTTTTGTATGATAAACTGTGCAATGCGAAAGCAACAAAAATAAAACATCAACTGTTGTTTTTGTTTATTCCGCCAACCCGCTTTGCTTTTGAGGAATAAAGTTAATGTTTAAGAAAACACAATCTCATTAATCAACCGTTAACTTAACTGATAGTAAACTGCCAAGCCAAGCAGGGTAAAAAACAAGAGCTCTTTAAGCAAAAACCGTTTATCGCTTATGAAATAATATGCAACGACAATACTGGTTGGAACGCTAAGGTATACTAGTGCATATATGTAATTTACATTTTCAAAAAACAGTCCTGCTACACCAAAAAACAGCATCAAATAAATACTTTGAATGATTCTTCGGGTTTTTACTTTGTTACGAAAAAAGTTTTGTTGGAGGTTAAAAACAGATATCGCAACAACGGGTAAAATAATAACCCAAGGTAATAGCCGCACCCAATATGTTTCTATTGTTTTAAGTTGTTTGTGCTCAAAGCTCTGTACAATATATAGCAAAAGTTCATCGTACCTATTGGTTACATAAAAGTAAATTCCAGTAAAGTATAGTGGCATGCATATACCTAAAACAGAGATGACCAAATAACGCAAGTTAAACGAGGTAAAAATAATTACGCTAATTAAAATAAAGGGCAAAAACAATAACAAATCATAATTAAAAAGAATACCAACACCAAGGTATAAACCAGCGTCTAGTACTACCAACAAAGGGTTTTTTGACTCGTATAAGTAACAAAGTCTTTGTAATAACAACAGAACAAAGGTATTGGATATAAGCTGAGGTGTTAGCTCGGTTTGTTGAATAAATAAACTGTTAAGTAAAACATAAAACAAGCCAGGCATAAAAGTATCTTTATACAAAATGCTTTGTGACGAAACAATGTAATTAATAAAAATGGCCTGCAAAAAAACCAGGACGGTAGCAAGTATAAAACCCCATAAATAAGCATTAGGTAAGGCAGAAATAAAACCAAACGCTAAGCGTGCAAATGGCGCATTTTGAATAAAATCATACTTGGGCATTGTTGTAAAAGCGGGTACACGAAGTAACACGGTTAAAACAAACAGCATGATACCAGCCAATAAAGTTTTCTGTCTAAATAAGTTTAACACGTATTATAATTTACGTTGCAAAATATGTTAAATGTAGGCATTAATCATAATGGTATATTAAAAATGTAACACAGCGCATGAAGTGATTTACTCTTGTGATTACTATGCTTTAACGCAATTTATTATAAATTATAACCTAAAAGTTTAACCTCATTAGACAAAACCGATGGTCTTTTGATGTAGGTATAATAATGGATCTTGCAGAAACCTGACGAGTCTCGGGTGGCATAATGGTTACAAAATAACTCATCGATTTAATCAGCACTTTGCTTTCTACCTCGCCATTTGAAGCAATGGTAGCCAGCATGACATCACCCTCATTCACCACATCTACATTGTATACGATGCCAATTTTATCATTACTTAAGGTGGTTACAAATGATGAATAATAACCACCATCATTCATACTGGATTGCGTTTTTTTGATGAAATGACGGAAGCGCTCACTGCCATCAGCGTTTTTAGCAATAATGACAATCTCATCATAATTATAAACCGTTTTATAACTGGTTTGCGGAAACCCATTTAAATTATAGGTGTATGATTGCTTGGTTTCGTAGTATTTTTCGGCAATAATGGTGCATCCGCCATCACTATTTGGTACAAGTCTTCTAACATATAAATCAGTTAAAACAGGCTTGCGTTCGTTTTGCATGGTACCTGCAATTTTGCTGCTAAAGCTCAAATCAATTTGGTCAAATCGTTTCACTGTCATTTCTGCCAATGCGGTATTGAGCTTAAAGTAAACGGTCCCTAATGCTTTGTTATCTGACTTGTCGCTGTAAAAACCTGCAACATTTACCGTTTTAGC
>CALPIR020000191.1 GCA_943323675.2 Chitinophaga pinensis
AGCCAATGTAAATATTAGAATCCTTCACGAAGATAAGTTTCATCCAGATTTAAAAACATTTAAACGGATGGTGAAACGCCCAAACTATGTGGAGTTAAAACGTTATCAAAATAAAGTATTAAGTGTGAGTAACGACTCTATGATTTTTGGGATGATACTTAGTGATATAGATTTACTTACTCATATTATAGGATCTAATGTAAAAAAGGTTGTTGCAAATGGTGCTGCTGTTTTTAACTCTTATACCGATTTTGTAAATGTCAGACTCGAATTTGAAAATGCCTGTGTAGCCACTTTAATATGCGGTAACTTTAACAATGGAGAGAATAGTTATATAAAGGCCTATCAAAAGGGTGAGTGTATAGGTATGGGGTTAAATGATTTTGAAATTACCCGTTTGGTTAAGGATGATGACAATGAAATGGTGCATCAAGAAATTATACCTAAAAATAACCGCAAGCAAGATATAGTTAAACTAGAGTTAGAGTACTTTGCATTAAGTATTTTAAGCCGCCAACGTATGACCCAAGATACCCATCAATCATATCAAAATTTACGTATTGCCTATCAAGTTATAGAAAAAATGTATCCAAGTACCTTGTTCGATTATAATGGATAAGGTATTTATCCGTTGTACTTAAAAGCTTAAGTATGATTAAAAATTAATACTTTTGTTCAACGTTCAACATGAAAAATATTTATCGCGCCAGTACAGCAATAGTTTTTATAACGCTGTTTTCTCAATGTAAGGTTTTTGATAACGAGGTAATTGTACCAGGGTATGTGTATATTCCTAGTTATAAATTAGAAACAGCTATTGACGGAAGCCAAGGTGATACAACAGCTAAAATTGTTGATGTTTGGGTTTATGACAATGGCAGCACGATAGGTTCTTATGGATTACCCGCTCTTATTCCCATTCAAAAAAAAGGAAGCATGGAAATTGGTATTGATGCTGGAATACTAAAATCGGGTCAGGATTATGAACGCATGCCCAACCCACTATTAACTCGTGCTTACTTTACCATTGATGCACAGCCGCAAAAAATTGATACTATTACTCCTGTATTTAAATATATTCCTCGCGCTAAGTTTAAATTTATTGAAGATTTTGATCGTGTTGGCTTAAGATTTACAAAGTTTTATTCGATGCCTGGCGATACTATTATTTATGTAAATAGTGGTGATAGTGCAAGGACACCTGGTAAAAACTCTGGTATGATTGTATTAACAGATAGTACAGATTATTTTCGTTTAATTACAACAGATCCATACAATTTAACAGGTTTAAATCTGCCTTCAATTCTCGAAATGGATTACAATTCGGATGTGATTTTATTTATTGGGCTGTTTGCTAATACACCTACTGGAGTTAAGCAAATTCCATTGTTTAATGCTTTTCCTACAAAAGGGTGGAATAAGGTATATATTAACCTTACCGATGAAGTAGCAATTAATCCCATTAATACAGAATACAAAGTTTACATTGATATCTATCGCAGTAAAGGATCTCCACGTCCACGTATAATTATTGACAACGTAAAGCTAATTGAAGGTTAATGAAGTTAAGAAAACATACCATCCCTTTTATTCTTATTGACTTTGTGGCTGCCATGATTTCTTGGTTTACTTTTTTTACATACAGAAAAGTATTTGTAGAGCCTGATAAATTTGGATACGATATTCCTTTTGAGGCTAACAGTCATCTTTATTTAGGCTTGTTGGTTGTTCCTTTATATTGGGTTCTGTTATATGCATTATCAGGAGCTTATATTGATGTATGGCGCAAATCGCGAATCAAGGAAATTTCTCGCACCTTCTCAATAACAGTAATGGGGGTAGTTATTTTGTTTTTTACATTGTTGCTTGATGATGAAGTGAAATCTTATGAAGTATATTATAAAACCATACTTACCCTGTTTTCACTTCACTTTGTGGTTACAACTTTTGGTCGTATTCTAACCGCCACACTAATAAAAAGATTGATTAATGCCCGTAAAATTGGATTTAAAACAATAGTAGTAGGTAGCAACACCATTGCCCTCGACTTGGTGAAGGAATTACAAAATGGTAAAGATCGACAAGGTTATCTTTTGGAAGGTTTTGTTAATGTAACCGATGCGCATGAGCTAAATGGATTTTTACCTTATTTAGGTAATTACACCCAATTGCCCGATTTGATAAAAAAACACCAAATAGAAGAGGTCATCATTGCATTAGAATCTTCTAAACACAGAGAAATAACAGAGGTAAATAATTTATTAGAAGACGAGCCTGTTATAATAAAGATTGTTCCAGATTTATTTGATGTAGTGAGTGGCAGTGTTAAAATGCAAAATGTGTTAGGTACTGCATTAATAGAAATTAACCACCAAATTATGCCTACTTGGCAAATGGTATTAAAACGGGTAATAGATGTGGTGGTTTCTCTTTTGGTTTTACTTGTATTATCACCATTATATTTGCTGTTGGTTATTGCAGTTAAGGTTTCATCCCCAGGGCCAGCATTTTTTAAACAAGCACGCATTGGGTTGCATGGTAAACCATTTTACATTTTAAAATACCGCACCATGGTGGTAAATGCTGAAGCTAATGGTCCGGCATTATCATCTAAAGATGATAAACGTATAATAAGCGTAGGGCGTACTTTGCGTAAATATAGGCTTGATGAAATTCCGCAGTTCTATAACGTTTTAGTTGGAGATATGAGCTTGGTTGGTCCTAGACCAGAAAGACAATTTTTCATAGACCAAATAATGCCCGTTGCTCCTCATTACAAACACTTGCAAAGGGTACGTCCTGGTATTACTTCATGGGGAATGGTGAAGTACGGTTACGCGGAAAATATTGAACAAATGATTGAGCGCCTCAAGTTTGATATACTTTATATAGAAAACATGAGTTTAGCAATGGACTTTAGAATTATGATCTACACGATTAAAACGATAATACAAGGTAGGGGGAAGTAACCCGAATTTTTTATGGTTGAATCCGAAAATGTATTAAGTCATTAACTAATCTGACCCCAACGCGATGTTTTACCGTAATTTATAAAATATTGTTTTAGTTGTTGATGTTTTGGTGATTCTAGTTCAGGGTCATTTTCTAAAAGTTGAGTTGCAATCTCTCTTACTTCCTGCAGTAAGTTTTGGTCTTTAGCTAAGTCGGCCATTTTTAAATCCAATACACCACTTTGAGCCGTGCCTTCCAATTGCCCAGGTCCACGGAGTTTTAAATCAACCTCAGATATTTCAAAACCATTATTTGTTTCGCACATGGTTTTAATACGAAGTTTACCATCGGCACTTAATTTATAACTGGTCATCAAAACACAAAAACTTTGTTCTGCACCGCGTCCCACACGGCCACGTAATTGGTGTAATTGTGATAAGCCAAAACGTTCAGCACTTTCAATAATCATCACACTAGCATTAGGAACATTAACACCAACTTCAATTACAGTTGTTGCAACCATAATATGCGCTTCACCTCTAACAAAACGCATCATTTCTGCATCTTTATCAACTGGTTTCATTTTTCCATGTACCATAGCTATCTGGTATTTGGGCAAAGGAAAATGTTTACTAAGCTCCTCAAAACCATTTTGCAAATTCATGTAATCCATTTTTTCGCTTTCTTCTATCAATGGATATACCACATAAATTTGTCGCCCTTTAGCAATTTCTTCACGCATAAAACCAATTACAGCCAAACGATTCGCGTCATTTCTATGAACTGTTTTAATTGGCTTACGCCCTGCAGGTAATTCATCAATCACACTCGTATCTAAATCGCCATAAAGTGTCATGGCTAAAGTTCGCGGAATTGGGGTGGCTGTCATAACCAAAACATGTGGGGGATAGGTGTTTTTTTTCCAAAGTTTAGCTCGTTGCTCAACACCAAAACGGTGTTGCTCGTCTACAATTGCCAATCCCAAATTCTTGAACTGAACCACACTTTCTATTAAGGCATGCGTACCTATTAAAATATGTATATCGCCATCAGCTATACCTTGTAATATTTCTTTACGTTTTTTAGTTTTGGTTGATCCCGTTAACAGTTCAACTTTAACAGGCATATCATCAAGTAGCGCATTTATAGTAGCAAAATGTTGTTGTGCCAAGATCTCCGTTGGTGCCATCATGCATGCTTGATAGTTGTTGTCAAGCGCCATAAGCATACTCATTAGCGCAACTACAGTTTTACCACTACCTACATCACCTTGTACAAGTCGATTCATTTGTTTACCACTTTTTACATTAACCCTTATTTCCTTTAATACACGTTTTTGTGCATTGGTTAATTCAAATGGTAAATGGGTGTTGTAAAACGTATTAAAATATTCACCAATAACATCTAGCTTTATACCATTATAAATTTGGGTTCGCTTAATTTTATATCGCAATAAACGCAATTGAATAAAAAATAATTCTTCAAATTTCAACCGCTGTTGTGATTTGACTAACATGTCGGCATTTGCCGGATAGTGGATATTAACCAAAGCATCTTTTCTGCTCAGTAAATTATTTTGTTTTACTAAGTATTCTGGAAGGTTTTCAGTGATTTCAAAACGTGGGTCTGTAACCAAAGCATTGGTTAGCTTCATGATTACTCGGCTATCAATATTTTTAGCCTTCATGCGTTCAGTGGCATTGTAAAATGGCATGATGTGCATATACATTTTACTTTCTGCCGATTCTGGATCATCAACCGTTGGGTGCGCAATATTGAAGGAGCCATTAAATTCTGTTGGTTTACCGAATACCATATATTCTTTACCCTCAGCAATACTCTCTTGAATCCATTTGATCCCCTTAAACCATACCAACTCAATTCTCCCTGTCCCGTCAGTTAAGTC
>CALPIR020000192.1 GCA_943323675.2 Chitinophaga pinensis
GCCATTACTTTCCCCATGAACATTACCATTGGCATGCCAATATACATGGCCATTGTTAAAATGGTGATGTAACAATGATAAATTGATATCAATTTTTATTCATTTTTGATAAAAATACAACTTTTATCATACTTTCTGCACATGGTTAAAACAAGCTAGGCAACCAATTAAGTACCTGAAAAACATCATTTTACCAAAAAACATTTTTGATAATGTAAACATTGTTAACACTTATTAAAATTACAGATGCTTGATTTTTAGACTATTTTATGATTAGTTTTACTTTAACAATCGTATCCAACTATGTCTCAACTAATCATAGGTCATGTTTCCGAAAACTCAACAAAAATTTGGGTTAGGGGCGTTGCCAATAATGAAAGTACTGCAACACTTACAGCTCACATTACCTTAAAAAGCGACTTCCAAAACATAACGCAAAACCTAACCATTTACAAGCACGATAATTTTATAGGGGTATTTGAATTTACCGATTTAAACCCTGCCGACAGCGGCTTTTTTAGGGTGATGTATATGGTAGAAGTGGTGTTTAAAGACATTGCCAGAGTGCCAATTGGCGGATACGGAAGAGGTAGTTTTAACACCGTACCAAGGGTTAATTACCCTGTTAATTTTTTATTAGGCAGTAATTTTTTACAACGAAATACAGATGATGGTAAACGTGTATTTAAAAACCTAAGTAACATCCGTAAGGTTGATAGGCCCTCATTTATGATACATGCAGGAAATCAAATATACATTGATGCTCCATCGCAAAAAACACCCATACAAGCAGAGTTATACAAACGTAAATACAACGAAGCCTGGAAAACCAGAGAAGCAAGTGAGTTCCTGGGGCGTATTGCCAACTACAGCGCAATAAACGACCATGAGCTTTACTTTAAATATGCCAATGATACTGAGTATGATTTTAAACCAGCATCCTATTATTTAATGGAAGCTTTACCAGCCTACCAAAGCTACCAACACCTAAAAAACCCTCACCCCTACGGAATAAAAAAGCTTTACTATAGTTATAATTATGCAGGTAATGCCTTTTTTGTTATGGATGTAAGGACAGAGCGTTACCAATTTGGCAAACGACAAATGATTGGTAGTGAGCAAATGGAGGATTTCAAAAATTGGTTATTAGCGAATAAAGATTTACCAAAATTTGTGGTAACTGCTGTGCCTTTTGCAGCCATAAAGGAAACATACTTTAGTGAGTATTGGAGTTCAGAAACATACCTTAAACAGAAAGAAGAAATATTACATTTTATAAAAGCGAATGGCATAGGAAAGCTGGTGTTTTTAACCGGACAAGGCAATGCATCCTTACACAGCACAATTACCATTAAAAAAGGCAATGATGAGCCATTGGTTATTCATGAATTAATGTGTGGTGCACTTTCGCATTACGAGGCTGCCTTATGTAATTATGACGATTTTGTATGGCAACAACGCAACAGAGCTGCTGATTTAGACTACGAGCATAAAATACAAAGCGGTAACGGAGAGAAAGATCCTGCAGTGATGAGTATTTCTTTTGAAAACGGAGTATTAAATTACAAGGCTTACTCTACCAGACACATTATGGATGAAGATGAAGTACCGCCAATTATTCTATCAGGTAGTATAAATCTTAATTAAAACTGGGTTTTAATTAAGCGGCTTCCTACCAGCTCATCATATTTGTATTGTATGTTTTTGTGGTATATCAAAACCATATACTCGTTTTCGGTTTGTGCGTGAGAACCTTCTATGCTGGTGTCATCTAATTTACCTTCGGCAGTTTGAGTAGCATACTTATATTCGTAACGACCTTGTTTCAGTTGTACCTCCAACTCGTAACGTAACCTACTTTTGTTATAGTACATTTTATATTCAGGCAATAGGCGCCAATCCGTAAACTCGCCATAAACATAAACATCTTCGTTAAGCGGTGTTAAACTCAACAAATAAAAATTAATAAAGGCATAATCACCATCAATACCACCATTTTGCCCATCTCTGTTGGCTATAACACGTTTACCGTTAAAATCTATGTAGTTAAAATACTGTTTACTACTTCTCGATTCTTCGTAGTTTAAAAAGCAATGATACACACTATCCAAAGTTTTGGCACGTACATTTTGACTAAACTGTCTTAAACTCCTGATATCAAAAAAACGAAACTCATTCCCTCCATTAAATAAAGTTTGATCGTAATAGTTATAGTCAAGTGTATTATCGCGAATAAATAAAGGCTTTAACCCTGTTATTGAATTATCCCATTGGCCATTTTGCATCAACACTACATTAATATCTTTGTAAGGATCTGGTATGTTAAAACCACGGTAGTTTACACTAAAACCAACCTCTTGCTTGGTAAAGCGGTATTGAGCTAAAGTAGCTGGCTTGGCAGCACCCTCAATAGAAACCGCAGGGTTAAGAATCATCATTCTTCGCGTTAACACCAAATCTTCTTCATCAAAATTGCGGTATACTTTTATTAAATAGTTACCCGCAAAAATGGGTTTCATGTTTTCATTAGGCAGCAGCAAATTGTAGTGCACATACTTTACGTAGGTGTTGGTTGAGTATTTAAAATCAGTAACATTGTCAAAGGTTAAACCCCTTAAATACTCGTTTTGGCTAAGCGATGTGGGATTCCAATTTGCATCGCAATGAATTAATGTATACTGAAAATAATCATTCTTATTGCCTAGTATATCAAAACTCAGCTCCAATTGATCGTTGGAGTTTAAGGCAATAATTGGATATCGGTCATCTGTGCCTGCCTTTGTCAATAAAACTGTTTTAACACGAGCATCAAAAATTTGATTCTCATAACGCAATTCTTCGGCACTTAGCAAAGTGGAGTAAATAGCCGCAATAACAAAGACAATTTTTTTAATCATAGTTAACCGTTTTGTTCCAATTCCATAATGGCTTCAAATAGCTTTTCGTAATTTGCTTCCAATTGCTTCAGCTCTTTTTTAAGCAGTTCGTAACCCGCATTAAGCTCTTGGGCTTTTTGGGTATTTTGCATCAAAGTGGTATCCAAAAAATGCTGTTCGGTATCTGTAAGTTTAACTTTTAAGCCTGCAATACTTTTCTCTATATCAGCAAATTCTTTTTGTAGCTTTTGTAATTGATTGCCCGATGGTTTGTTGTTGTTTTTCTCCACATCTTTTTTAGGTTTTGGGGTATCGGCAACTAATTTTTTCTGCTGGGCATCTTGTAGTTTTTTTATATCCTCTTGTTTTTGGCGCCAGTATTCATACTCATCATAAGTACCCAAGTACTCTTTTATTTCACCATCTTCAAGCCACCATATTTTATTGGCAATTTGAGACACAAAAAACCTATCGTGAGATACAACAACGAAGGTACCTTCGTATTGTTGCAACGCCTGAATTAGGATATTTATAGATCGCATGTCCAAGTGATTGGTAGGCTCATCCAATAACATGAAGTTAGCCTCTGCCAATAGCGTACGCGCAAGTGCGACACGCGCCTTTTCTCCCCCACTTAACACTTTTATCTTTTTAAATACCTCATCGTTGGTAAACAAAAAGCAACCTAAAATGGTACGTAAATCTGTTTCACTTCTATCAACAGCATATTGGCGCATTTCATCTATAATCTCGTTTTCAACATTTAACGACTCAAGCTGATGCTGGGCATAAAAGGCTTCAATTACATTATGTCCTGTAGATATTTCACCATCATAAGTGTCTGTACCAGCTATTAAACGAAGTAACGTTGACTTTCCTTTTCCGTTGGCTCCAATAAGTGCTATTTTATCTCCTCTAACAATCTCTCCACGTGCATCTTTAAGAATTTCAATATCAGGAAAGGCTTTTGATACGTTTTTAATTTCACTTACCACCTTACCCGATTGTATACTAATACGGAAATCAATATTAATCTCTGCATTATCATCTTCAGGGGCTTCTATCCTATCTAATTTCTCTAACAATTTTACCCTACTTTGAGCTGCAGTGGCTTTACTTGCCTTGGCTTTAAAGCGATTAATAAACTGTTCTTGTTGTTTAATGTACTGCTGTTGGTTATCGAATTGGCGTTGTTGTAAATCCATTCGCCCCGCCTTCGATTCTAAATAATAACTGTAATTACCACTGTATTCGTTAATTTTTTGCATGCTTACCTCTACAATTTTGGTAACCATTTTATCCAAAAACTCCCTATCGTGAGATACAACAATTACGGTTCCGTTGTAATCCCTCAAATAGTTTTCTAACCATTCAATTGTAGGTAAATCCAAGTGATTGGTAGGCTCATCCAGCATTAATAAGTTGGGATTTTGTAGTAATAACTTGGCCAACATCACACGCATACGCCAACCTCCCGAAAACTTTTTATACGGTTGTTGTAGTTGAGCGGTAGTAAAACCAAGCCCTTCCAACACCTTTTCGCATTTATGGTGAATACTGTATCCATCCAATGCATCAAACTCCGTTTGTAAATAACTTAATTTATTTAAAACCTCATCGCTGTAATCGGTTTCCATTACCTTAAGTATCTTTTCAATTTCAATCTCTAAATCGAGTTGGCGTTGAAAAGCGCTCATTGCAACTTGTAAAATAGAAGCCTCTGTTTCGAAACTTAATTGATCTTGGTTTAAAAACCCTATGGTCAAATCGCGAGGCTTAGAAATATTCCCTTCTGTTAGTTGGTACTCACCATTTATTACACGTAACAAGGTAGATTTACCTGTTCCGTTCATCCCAATCAATCCAATACGTTCGTTTGGTTTAATGTGCCAATTTGCGTTGCGGTATAAAAAGCGTCCGCCAAATTCAAATCCAATATCTGTTAATGCTATCATTTTAGTGGCGCAAATATA
>CALPIR020000193.1 GCA_943323675.2 Chitinophaga pinensis
AAAATGCAAAACCTGCTGATACACTAGCAGCATACAACAAAGCACTTGAATTACGTAAGCGCTACTTAAAAGGTGAAAGTTTCGACTCATTGGCAGCTAAAAGTTCTGACGACCCTTCAGCAATAACCAATTATGGTAATCTGGGTTGGTTCGCAGCTTTTGATATGATTTATCCTTTCGAGAAAATGGCTTACAGCACACCCAAAGGACAAGTATCAATGCCTTTCCGCACACGCTTTGGATACCATGTTATAAAAGTAAACAACACCCGCGATGCAAGTGGTGAAGTAAAAGTGCAACACATTATGCGCAGCACAGGTGCCAACGCAAGTGCAGAAACCATTGCTGAACAGAAACTAATCATTGACAGTGTTGCCCAAGCATTAAACTCTGGGAAAGCCACTTTTGATGAAATGGTAATGAAGTACAGCATGGACGAAGGCAGTAAGCCAAATAAGGGCATTATGAACTGGATTTCGAGCAACAGCCGTTTCCCTGAAGAATTTAAAGCAGCTGCATTTAATTTAGAAAAAGACCAAGTATCGAAAGTATTTTCAACCACTTATGGTTATCATATCATTAAATTGGTAGAAAGCCGCCCAGTTGCTCCTTTTAAAGAATTAGAAGAAAGCTTAAAAACTAAAGTAGCCCGCGATAGCCGTGCAGAAAGCAGTAAAGCATCTGTATCAGCTCGCATTAAACGCGAAAATAACTTTAAAGAAAATGCAGCTAATTTTAAAGCATTTGTTAATGCTTGCGATAGCAGCATTTTTATGGAGGGCTATGTACTTGACGAGAAAAAGTTTGGTAAAAATGTATTGTTTAGCTTAGGCAAAAACAACTACACGGCTAATGATTTTGCAAGCTATATTTTAAAAACACACGATCATTTCGAACCAGGTCAATCGGTTTACATGATGGTGAATAACATTTACAAGCGCTTTGTTGATGATGAAGCATTGGCATTTGAAGAAGCTCAATTAGAAAGCAAGTACGAAGACTTCCGTAACTTAATGCAAGAATACCATGATGGTATTTTGTTGTTTGACTTAACCGATAAGAAAGTTTGGAATAAGGCCGTTATAGATACTGCAGGATTAGAGCAGTTTTACGAAGCCAACAAAACCAAATACATGTGGAAAGAGCGTGTTAAGTTTTTAACTTATAGCTGCCTTGACGAAAAAACAAAAAAGGCTGCAATGAAAATGGCTGCAGAAGGCAAAAGCAGTGATGAGATAAAAGCCAAACTAAGCAAAAAAATGACTGGTGCTGTAGTGGTTACCGAGCAAAAAGCGGAGCGTGGAGAAAGCAGCAACACAGATAAACTTTACGATAAAAAAGGTGTGGTTGATATTGCAAACGAAAACAACCAATACAAGTTTTATTATGTTGTTGGCCTAGTTAACCCTGAACCAAAAACGATAAGAGAAGCCAAAGGTTTAATTACCAGCGATTACCAAAACTTCCTAGAAAAAGAATGGATAAAAGAGTTAAAAGCTAAATATCCTGTAGTAGTAAACGAAGAAACAGTGAAGTCGTTGTTTAAATAAAACAATCCACTTAATCATATTAAAACGGTCGCTCTTAAACAGAGTGGCCGTTTTTTTTTATGCATGATTTATCTCAAGTTCCATTAAAGCAATTGACTTCCAATCCATTTTAAAAGTCGAAAAAAATAGTTTGAATTAAATGCTCAACAGGGAAAGAGGACTCGCAAATGGTGCACGTATACCATTAAACGCATTGCGCATTAGTATGGTTGTGTGAAAATTTAGATACCATAACGCAAACAACCCCCAAAGGTCTGACGATTTAAGCATGCTATCCTTCGGATTCCCAAATACCAAAGGTTTGTGCAACGTAATCGATAACCGACCGTGTTCAAATCCTCGCGAGACTTTATAAAGAACCTCTTCGTTTTGTTTTTTACCGCAGAGGTAAAGGAGGTTTTCGCAGAGATAATTTTTGAGGGCTAAGTCTATCGCTATTGAGTAAAGGAGTTTGCTTCGCAAAAGATATGATGAAAGTTAATTTTTATCTTTATCCAATACCGAAGGCATCGTTCTTTGTCCTCCGATTAAGAAGCTTAGAAATATGCGTTTCAATTCCTTTGCGGTAAATCCTATGTGAATTAGTGCCCCTGTGGTTCAAATATCTATGTGCGACTGCATAACATCTGCGTTAAATCTTTTACTATAAAGCTATTTGGGCACCATCAAACAGTTGGTAAATCATTTATATTTGATGCGTTTATTAACCACATCATGCAAAACAAAAATTACAGTATCATATATAGATTAATGCATTGGGCTATTGCCTTATGCATGTTGGCGTTGTTGTTAACCATCTTTTTAAGGTTAACATGGATGAACAAGAACCACATGGCCGAAATCATTAAAAATTATTTGGCCACAACCAATCAAACATTAACCGATGACCAAATGATATTGTTGGCTAAAAAAATCAGGAAACCGATGTGGGATTGGCATATCTATTTTGGGTATGCATTAGTTGGTTTGTATAGCCTGCGCATGGCATTACCCTTTTTTGGCGAAATGAAATTTACCAATCCATTTAAGGACACGTTTAACACCAAACAGAAATTTCAATATGGGTTATACTTGGTGTTTTACGGATGCGTAGCCGTATCGTTAATTACAGGTTTAATAATTGAGCTAGGACCCAAATACCTTAAAGGACAAATGGAAGAGATACACGAGCTTTCTATTTATTACCTGCTCACATTTATTGTTCTGCATTTGGGTGGCGTTATCATGGCTGAATTAACCCATCAGCAAGGACTCGTTTCGAGGATTATTAGTGGCAAGACCAAAAGCCCTGATGAATTAAAATAAGAAATTTGTTGGGGTGATTATTTAACCAACTCATTAAAAATACACCTTAATAAACACGCCATTAATTGGTCCAGCATTTCATTGATAATACGCCTTACCCACTTTTAAAAAATATACTAACGCTAATTTCAATTAGGTGATTGGCCTGTGCGAAAATTTAAATAGCGTTTGTTTAATACACAACAACCTGCTTAAACATTTAATTTAAGTCCAATAAAATTACCTTCATCAAACTATGTTGGCGAGCAGGGTTTACAATGGATTAAACAAGCACTAAACCTACCTCACCTAAGGTATTAACGTTTTGGCTACAAAAAGTTGGTGGATGTTAGCACGAATACAATTGCGTAAAACCAAATATCATAAACCGCAAATTTGTCCGCGTAGCAAGTAGCAACCAGTTTTTTGTAGGTGCTGTTAGCATTAGTAGCTCTATTCCTCGTCCGTTTCATTTTCAAATAGTTCGTGTAATTTTTGTTGTAAAAGTTTCTTGTCAGGTAGTTGCGTATTATATTCTGAAACCATTGTCGGGGAAAGACTTCTGCTTAAAGCATATTCAACCACCTCGCTGTCTTTGTCCTTGCAGAGTAAAACACCAATACTCGGATTTTCATTTGGCTTTCTCACGTCTCTGTCCAAAGCTTCTAGATAAAAGTTAAGTTGTCCCAAGTGGTCGGGTTTAAACTTGTCTGCTTTAAGTTCAAACGCTACTAAGCATTGAAGTCCACGGTGGTAGAATAACAAGTCAATATAAAAGTCACTGTTACCAACTTGCAGCTTGTACTCTTCTCCTAGAAACAAGAAGTCCTTGCCGAGTTCAAGAATAAAGTTTTTCATTTGTCTAACGAGGCCGCGCTGCAAGTCGCTCTCACTATGTGGCTCAGGTAAATTCAGAAAATCAAATACATAGCTGTCTTTAAAAGTATTTGCCAGGTCATGATTACTTCCTCTCAACGCTGTCGAGAGTTTTGAGTTTCCAATCATTGTCCGTTCAAAAAGGCTCGCAGAAATTTGTCGCTCAAGTTCTCTGAAACTATAGTTCTCTTGTTTAGCCAATTTCAAATAAAACTGCCTTTCTTCAACAGTCTTACACCTTGAAAATATTGCTAAATTGTGCGACCAACTAATTTCTCTCAACAGCGTTGAGAGTTTTGGAAAATCCTTGTAAGTCTCGTAAAACTGTTTCATCCTCCAAATATTTTTATCGGAGAAGCCTTTTATTTCTGGTTCTTGTGTCTGTATGAAATTGGCTAACTCTTTTACCACAGAGTCACCCCATTCTGATTGTTCAATTTTCTTGCTGATATGTTCTCCGATATTCCAATAGAGGTTTATTAGTTCAGCGTTTACTGCTTTTATTGCATTAGTCCGAGATTGTTTTATGAGTTGAATTATGTCCGTAAAACGATTGTCCATTATTTGTTTCTATAAGCTACAAATTTATGCTTTTTCAATCGTGTTTCTCTTTTGGAACAGGTTTTCTGCCATTACTGCAAACTAAACATTTTACGCGCTACAGCACTGTTGCAAAGGGCTATACTACCAACCAATATCCCTTCAACTTCAATAACAAAAGAAGGCAATATTACTAACCGATTTAATCGTTTATATACGGCTTATTTCGAAAATATCCGCTTAACTTATTGCTGTCCAAAACAAGCCGCCACATCTTTGCCTCGTTGATTTTAAACAAAACAATTCTGCCGGCTTTAAACGTAGCGGGTAATTTTAAAAACCATTAATTATTTATCAGGTATGAACAACCTAAAAAACAGTGTGCGCCTAATTGGCCACTTGGGACAAAACCCCGATGTAAAAGATTTAAGCAACGGAAAAAAATTAGCCAAATTCTCTATGGCCATTAATGAAAGTTACAAGAACGAGGCTGGAGAGCGTGTTATCGACACACAATGGCACAACATTACTGCTTGGGGCAAGCAAGCCGAATTGGTTGGCAAACTGCTTAAAAAAGGCAGCGAGGTAGCT